>JAIQGF010000011.1:300000-458018 GCA_020072845.1 Terriglobia bacterium | reverse complement strand
CAACGACCGCAAGGTGATTCGTAACGTGGAATCTGCCAGCGTCTGCAGACCCTCAGCCACGACCATCACCACGGTGCTTGCGCACCGTACCGGATGGGTGCGCCTTGACAACGCCTTCGCTCTTATCGAGGGGCACCCACCTTTCCGGTGGGGTTAATGGCTCAAGGGTGAGCCACCCGCCCCGGATGCCGTCGCGAGTGCAAAACCGATCAGGGACAGGATGGAGGGCACAGTTCGCGGTTGCGTGCGACTGAACCAACGCACCCAGATCATCAGGGCGGGAAGGCCGACGTAGGTGCTGATTGCAAACAGCACCAACACGCCGACTCTCCCGTCAGTCTTCGTCGGAGCACGGACCGGGTTTTTGGTCCTTCAGCTTCGTAGGGCAATGTTTTTCAACAAAGAAGCCCTGGGGGTCTACGATCAAGTAGCGAATCCAAGCCGCGTCCTGAAAGATGGCCCACCCTTGAAACGTTTCTTGGAAAGGCGGGTAGTCTGTCCCGACCCACCACCAACTGGACTGGAAGACGGTTTCCGGGACCTTAGTGAAATGCCAGCGATGATCTCCACATTTCAACTCAAGCTGCAGGGCATCATTCCGGGGAAGTGCCCTTACTTCCGATGGGACCTGGAAGCCGGAAGCGAACTGGCCCTCCATGATGACTCGGCCCTCAACCTTCGCCCTCAGATGGAATTGCTCGCACGTGACTGCTTTCTCGCCCAGAGCGAATCTTACCTCGATTCGGTTGGGACCGGGGTCAGGCAGTTTCCTGCCTATTTCTGGCGGACGCCGCTGCGCCTCGGCCGTAGCCGTCACGAGCAGAAGAATAACCAGACTGACTATGCCTTTCATGTTCTTCGTGCTCCGAATCCTTAGTGGCAGTTGTTACCGTTCTCGCACCTAGGAAACGCGTTCAGCGGGACCCTTGCCTGCGTGCCGTTCTGATTATAGAAGCGCACCGTGTTGTCTCCCGCACCTGCGACGATATGCATGGCCCCAGGTGCGACCTCGTTGTCCTTGTTGACATTCTGAATATCCCCAGGCTTTCCGTTGTGCATGGTGGAGGGCTCTTGGTTGAAGTGCGTGCCTCCCATAACTACACTCGGGTCCGTTGTGCCGGCGGGATGCGTGTGCTCGATGATTATTGTGCCAGAATTGATAGTTAGGTTTATGTGCGCCTCGTCATCGCCAGGTCTGTAAGCTGGGCCGGGCGCAGCATTGTGCACACCGTTTGAGTCCACCGTGAATCCCTCTTCATGAAATCCTCCCTGTGTATCTGACCCCGTCCGTCCCAACGTCCTGCTAACTGAATCTTGAATCGCGTTGCCCACATGGCCCGAGATGTCGTACATCGGAATACCACTACCTGCCACATCGACAAGCGAATGATCGGAGCTGTAGCTCACCGCACTTGCGTTCTGAATTACGACTCGCCCATCGTTGACGCCGTCGGTGCCCAAGTGCCTACCGTTTGGGTCGTACCACTCTCCGTGCCCATCAGGATCGCCGGTTGTTGTCGGGTTGTTCTCAACGTAGCTGTAGAGATTCAAGCTCTGCGGATTGCCGAAGTTTGCATAGGGTACGGATGTTGGTTTGGCTGCCCAGTCGGGAGTCATAAAGCGACCCATCGAGGACGAGTAGTAGCGCGCGCCAAACTCGTCTAAGCCGCTCTCGCTATCCCGTTCTTTGCCGGTGAAGTGGCGTGGGCTCGGATCGCTTCCTGTGCAATTTTGCGCGTCGCCGAAAGGCAGATTCGTGCACCATTGGTGCAGGCCTCCATCCATTTGCGTGTGCGCGCGCTCGGTCCCCAACCAATCCGCATGGGTAAAGTAGGTGGTCGAGTCCGCGTACGTGCCAATATGGTGCCCGCCAGCGTAAATCTCGCCGCGAATCCACGATCCATCCGACGCGCTCAGCGTCGTTACGGCGCTGCCGCCGAGGTCGTACAGGTACTCCACGTTCTCTGTCCCGGTCCGCTTCACTCTGCGCCCCTGCGCGTCATAAACGTATGTGAAGCTGCCATTATCTCCCGAAACGATCCGGTTCTCGGCGTCGTAAACATAGGTATGCGTGCCGCCCGAAAGCAGGTTGCCCGCAGCATCGTAGCTGTAGCCGTCAATACGGTTGTTCTGCTGGGTGAAGCTGAATGTTGGCGTCGGGCACGAGCCGTTGTAGGCGTTTTGGTGCCAGCGGTTGCCGTAGCGGTCGTAGTCCCAACTGCATCCCCAGCCGGTGTTGGAGATCGCCGAAGAACTGTCGGACAGACCGATAGACCCTGTCAACGCTTCAGAACCAGCATCCCGAATATTCCTGCTGCCAGAATCAGCCACGCGGAGTTCAGACGCGTCCAGGTCAGGACGGCGAAGCTCACGAGAAAAATCAGGATGGCCGGCAGGTCGACGACGGCGGCCCGCCCGAGCTGAAGCGTGACCACCGCGATCAGCGCCACCGACCCGGCGATGACTCCGTCCAGGGCTGCGCCGGCAATGCGCGAGCGGCGCAGCACGCGCACCAGCGGCTCGCTGATCGCGACATAAACAAAGGCCGGGAGAAACATGGCAATCGTCGCCACCAGCGCGCCCAGCGGTCCCGCCAGGATGTAGCCGAGGAAGGTCGCGGCAGTGGAAATCGGACCCGGCGTCACCTGTCCGACGGCAATGGCGTCGAGCAATTGCGAGTTGGTCACCCAGTGCCAGCGGTCCACCAAGTCGGTGCGCAGGAAGGCGAACAGGACGTACCCGCTGCCGAACAGCACGGCGCCGACCTTCAGGAAATAGAAGAACAGCGGCGCCAGCCCGACCGCGGGAGCGGCGGCGGCTGGCGGCAGCAGAAGAAGAAGCCCGGCGCGCACATCGCGGATGGGGTGGCGCATGGCTTCCAACGCGGCGGCCACCAGCGCGGCGGCAGCCAGCAGCCCAAACGGGTGCGGGACGAAATACCCGACGACGGTAGCGGCAATGGCGATCGTCACCAGCACGGGCGTCTTGAGCGCCGTGACCGAGTAGCGCCACAGCGCGCGCGCGATGATGGCGACGATCACCGGCTTCACCGCATAAAGGAACGCGTTCATCTGCGGCAGGGCCCCGAAGCGCACATACGCCCAGGCGAGCGCGGTGACAAGAATGGCGGAAGGAACAATGAAGCAGGCCCCACCCAGGATGAGTCCGGCCCAGCCGCCTCGCACGTAACCGAGATAGATCGCCATTTCGGTGGAGTTCGGCCCGGGGAGGAGGTTGACGGCGCCGAGGAAATCGAGGAAGCGCTCGCGGGTGAGCCAGCGCCGGCGGTGGACGCACTCGTCTTCCATCATGGCGATGTGCGCGGGCGGCCCGCCGAACGCGGTGACGCCGATCTTCAGGAGCGCGAGCGCGACCTCGCGCAGAGGGTGGGGAGGCGGGATATCCGACTGCTTCGCCGTCGCGTTGTTACCTAACACCATTCCGAGAGAGCCCGGTTGCACGATCGCATGCGGACGATCACTGCAGGGTGTCCGGGCATGCTGGATTCTAACGGATGTTATCCCGTCTATAGCGATGTCGCCGGTGTCAAAGAGCGATCAGGCCACACTTCGCCGTTGACGCCGAGAACGTCGTTATAGACGGGATCACATTTATTTTCTGTGATTCGCAATGAATTACACGCTCGTGCTCTGCGTTGCGGAAGAATGCAACAGTCGCTGTAGAGGAAATCAGCAGGCGGCGGGACAAGCGTAAGTCATTGATTCGCCGTTACTGCTGGATGCGCGAAGGAGATTGTAGCCGAAATGGCCGCTGAAAAGCTCATCAAGGCGGCGTTGTAGAAATCATCAGCAGTAGTTCAATGCGCTCCCGTCCGCAGCGCGCAACTCATTCGTTTTACGGTACATAGACAAACGATGCGGAGGGTTCGGCAGGCCTGGTGTGTCGTGGCATGGCGATTGCCTTAATGAAAAGTGGCGAACGGCCCGTAGCGGAGCAAGAAAGGCCCGCCGGAGGCAAGCATATGACAGTCATCCTGGTTCTCTCGACCTTCATCATGTTCCTACTCATCGATCACTTCTTCAGCAAGAAGCCGGCGCTGCAGATTGCAGTGCAGCCGGCAGTAGCGCGCGAGATCGTGGCGCCGTTGCAGCCCAGCCTGGTAGGCGGGTTCAAGGTGCCGGACAACCTGCGCTATCACCCGGGACACACCTGGGCGCTGAGCGAGAGCCCGAGCCTGGTGCGGGTCGGGGTGGACGACTTCGCCAGCAAGCTGATGGGGAAGGTGGAGCGGCTGTCGCTCCCGCAGCGCGGGCAGTGGATCCGGCAGGGTCAGAAGCTGGCGAGCGTGTATCGCGACGGCGCCAAGGTGGACATGCTGTCGCCGATCGAGGGCAGCGTGGCGGACATCAACGATGCGCTGGTGCTGAAGCCGGAACTGGCGCGCCAGGACCCGTACGGCGAAGGCTGGCTGGTGACGGTGCAGTCGCCGGATGCGAAGACGAACTTCCGCAACCTGATGAGCGGGGCGCTGGCGCGGTGGTGGACGGAAGAAGCCGCCAGCCGGCTGCAGAAGCGGGTGCCGGCGGTGCTGGGCGCGCTGGCGCAGGACGGCGGCGTGGCCATGGACAACTTGACGGCACAGATGCCGGAGCAGAACTGGACCGAGCTGACGCGGGAATTCTTCTTGAGCTAGGGATGGAACGGGCCTTCGCCATGAGTTGCAAGTTCCCAGTCCCGAGTCCCGAATTGCGAGCCGAGGAGGCTCGCAATTTGTGTCTGGTGGGTGGTCGGCAATCGGTGATCGGTAGTCCCAGTAAGCAAGGGGGACGCCCCCGTCCCTTCGACAAGCTCAAGGCTGCCCCCCCCGGGCGCGGACTTGGGATCACGCCCATTTTGAGAAACACTGCAAGGACTGAAGATGACGATGTCTCGGGTCAGGGGCAGGGCCAAAAGTGAGCGTTGTCACGAGTACTTGTGATGAATATCACGGCCAAAAACGCGGTGTCAGCCCACACTTTGATGTTAAGGGATGTGGGCCCCAGAAACAGGAACGCTGGCACCCAAAATGAAAACCGTCTTGGTGAACCGGAAGGCAGCAGGTCCGCTCACCAGGCCTTTCTTGAAGCAAGGAGGCGGTTATGCTGCTGGCGTATCGCTTAGTCAGGCTGATTGAAACCCATGCCGACCGGCTGGCCAAGGGGCTGCTGGTCAAACTGCAGACTTCCAACAAGTGCCCCGACTTCACCAAGGTGCCGTCGCAGGAATTCGAGCAGCGAGTCTACGAATTGTACGACCACCTGGGCGAGTGGCTGTTGGGGAAAAAAGAAGAGGACATCGCGCGGCGCTACACCGAGATTGGGAAGCGGCGCCAGATGCAGGGTGTGCCGCTGAGCCAGTTGATGGAGGCCATCATGCTGACCCGCGAGCACCTGTGGGAGTACCTGAAACACGAAGCCAATATCGAGAAGCCGGTGGAAGTGTTCGGCGAGCTGGAAATGATGGAGCTGCTGGAACAGTTCTTCGACCGCGCCATGTACTACGCCGCGCTGGGGTACGAACAGGCGCAAGCCGCCGGCGAGTCGGCGCACAAGATGGAGCACGCGCTGTCCCGTTGATGGCCGGCGCACGCTGGAACACGGAGGCGGCGCAACGGCTGCTCTCCGGGGACGACGAAGGAGAGAAGTGATGTCGCTGGCAAAAAACCTGGTGCAACTGATTGAGAACCATTCCGACCGGCTGGCCGAAACCATGCTGATCAAACTGCAGAATTGCGAGAAGTGCGCCACCTTCAAGCGGGTGCCGCGCGAAGAATTTCGGCAACGGGTCTACGAAGTGTACGACCACCTGGGGGAATGGCTGCTGAGCAAGAAGGAAGAAGACGTGGCGCGCCGTTACGTCGAGATCGGCATGCAACGCGAGCGGCAGGGCGTGCTGCTGAGCGAGTTGATGTACGCCATCATCCTCACCCGGGAGCACCTGTGGGACTTCCTGAAGCACGAAGCGAACATCGAGAAGCCGAAGCAAGTGTTGGGCGAGCTGGAAATGATGGAGTTGCTGGAGCAGTTCTTCGACCGCGCGATGTACTACGCGGCCCAGGGTTACGAACAGTCCAGGGCAGCCAAAGAGGAAGCCGAGGTCGCACATGTCATGGTCCGTTAATTTCAAACGCAAGCTGATGAACGCGGGGGACGCGCTGCGCTGCGTCGAATCGGGGATGCGGGTGTACATCCACCCGGGATGCGCCGAGCCGGAAGTGCTGGTGGAAGCGCTGATGGAACGGGCCCCGTTTGTGCGCGACGTCGAGATCATCCACCTGATGACGATGGGAAGCGCGCCTTATGTCGCGCCGGAGATGGCGGGGCACTTCCGCCACAACGCCATGTTCATCGGGGGGAACGTGCGCGAGGCGGTCAACGACGGCCGCGCCGACTACACGCCGGTGTTCCTGAGCGAAATCGAGGGGCTGATCGACTGCGGCCAACTGCGGGTGGACGTGGCGCTGATCCAGGTCTCGCCGCCGGACCAGCATGGGTACTGCTCGCTGGGCGTGGGCGTGGACACCACCATGACGGCGGTGCGCTGCGCCAAATACTCCGTGGCGCAGGTCAACGACCAGATGCCGCGCACTTACGGCGACTGCTTTCTGCACATCGACCAGATCGATGCCTTCGTGGAAACGTCGCGCCCGCTGTGCGAGGCGCCGAAAGTCGAGATCACGCCCACGCACCGGGCGATCGCCAAGCACGTGGCAACGCTGATCGAGGATGGTTCGACGCTGCAAACCGGCATCGGCGGCATCCCCGACGCGGTGCTGGCCTACCTGACCGACCGCCAGGACCTGGGCGTGCACACCGAACTGGTGAGCGACGGAGTGATCGCGCTGATCGACTCGGGCGCCCTGACCGGCCGGCGCAAAACGCTGTTGCCGCGCAAGATCGTGGTGTCGTTCGTGCTGGGCAGCAAACGGCTGTTCGATTATGTCAACGAAAACCCGATTTTCGAATTCCGGCCGAATGCCTTCACTAATGACCCGATGCAGATCGCGCGCAACGACCAAATGATCGCCATCAACTCGGCGCTGCAGGTGGATTTGACGGGGCAGGTGTGCGCCGACTCCATCGGCACGCAGTTTTACAGCGGGATCGGCGGGCAGGTGGACTTCATCCGCGGGGCCTCGCGGTCCAAGGGCGGAAAGCCGATCATCGCGCTGCCGGCGACGGCGAAGGGTGATACCGTGTCGCGGATCACGCCCATGTTGGACCCGGGCGCGGGCGTGGTCACCTCGCGCGGCCTGACCAGGTACGTGGTGACCGAGTACGGCATCGCCTACCTGCACGGCAAGACGATCCGGCAGCGGGCTGAGGCGCTGATCTCGATTGCCCACCCGAAGTTCCGCAATTCGCTGTTCGAATACTGCGAGCGCACCAAGTGGCTGCACAGGAACCACGTGGCGCTGGCGGCGGTGACTTAGGCTTCGGGCTTCAGGAGTAAGCTGTCAGGACGCATTGAGTGATTTAGTGATTTGTGATTTAGCGATTGGCAGCGCCGCAGCGCCGCGGCGATGCGGCCCCATCGAAATCACTCCATCACAAATCACTAGATCAGCAGATTAACGGCGAGGTGAATGATGGCGGCTGTGTCGCGCGGCAAGGTGAAGATCAACATTGAAGAATGTAAGGGCTGCGGCTTGTGCGTGGATTCGTGCCCGCCGAAGTGCTTGTCGCTGGCGGCGGAGCTGAACGCCTACGGAGCGCATCCGGCGGCCTACGCCGGCGAGGGCTGCACCGGGTGCGGCATCTGCTTCTACTGCTGCCCGGAACCGGGCGCGATCACGGTGTACCGGATGCCGGCGCCTGCGCGCGCGGTGGAGGCCACCCATGCGGCATCTGTGTAAGGGCAACGTGGCGGTGGTCAAGGGCGCGGTGCTGGCGGGCTGCCGCGCCTATTACGGATATCCCATCACGCCGGCCAGCGAGATTGCCGAATACGCCGCGCTCTACATCCCGGAGGTCGGCGGGACCTTCGTGCAGGCGGAGAGCGAGGTCGCGTCCATCAACATGGTGTACGGGGCGGCTTCCGCGGGCGTGCGGGTGATGACCGCGTCCTCGGGACCGGGGCTGAGCCTGATGCAGGAGGGAATTTCCTACCTGTGCGGCTCCGAGCTGCCGTGCGTGATCGTGGACGTGGTGCGCGGTGGGCCGGGGTTGGGAAACATAGCGCCGGAGCAGAGCGATTACTTCGCCATGGTCAAGGGCGGCGGGCACGGAAATTATCACAACCTGGTGCTGGCGCCGGAGTCGGTTCAGGAGATGGCCGATTTGACGATGCTCGCCTTCGATCTCGCCGACCGCTATCGCAACCCGGTGATCGTGATGACCGACGGCTTTGTCGGGCAGATGATGGAGCCGATCGAGCTGGAAGAAATCGAGAGCACGGAGCGGGCAAAGCCGTGGGCGGTGAAGGGCACGCCGGAAACGCAGCACAACCTGATCTCATCCATCTATCTCGAGCCCGACGACCTGGAGAAACACGAGCGCAAGCTGGAACAGAAGTACAAGCTGGCGCAGCAGCTCGAGCCGCGGCATGAAACCTACCGCACTGACGACGCCGAGATCCTGGTAGTTGGATACGGGATCGTGTCCCGAGTGCTGCGCTCGGCGGTGGACGAGGCGCGTGCCCGCGGGGTCAGGGCGGGGTTGTTCCGTCCGATCACGCTGTGGCCGTTCCCCTCGCACGCGCTGCTGGAGACGGCGACGCGCTGCAAGACGGTGCTGACGGTAGAGATGAGCACCGGCCAGATGGTGGAGGACGTGAGGCTGGCGGTCAACGGCAAGGTGCCGGTCGAATTGTATTCGCGCATCGGCGGGAACGTGCCGTCGGTCGAGGAAGTACACGCGCGCATGCTGGAGTGCGTGGGAGCGGAAGTGTGAGAACAGTGGTCAGTGGTCAGTGGCTAGTGGTCAGTAAAAGCATTGCCGATTGTCGATTGCCGATTGAAGGCGGAGGCTAGCAGTGGCGGAATACGAGATTCTTCACGAGAAGTCGCCGGTCTTCTACGACCGCTATGATCGCAAGGGCGAACTGCAACACCAAACCCACTACTGCCCGGGCTGCGGGCACGGAGTGGCGCACAAGCTGATCGCCGAGGCGATTGAGCAACTGGGGCTGCAGGAGCGGACCATCTTTGTCAGCCCGGTGGGCTGCTCGGTCTTCGCCTACTACTACTTCAATACCGGCAACGTGCAGGCGGCGCACGGGCGGGCGCCGGCGGTGGCGACCGGCATCAAGCGCGCCTGCCCCGGCAAGATCGTGATCAGCTACCAGGGCGATGGCGACCTGGCGGCGATCGGAACGGCGGAGATCGTGCACGCCGCCAATCGCGGCGAGAAGATCACGGTGTTCTTCATCAACAACGCGATTTATGGGATGACCGGCGGGCAGATGGCGCCCACGACCATGGTGGGGCAGACCTCCACCACCAGCCCGTGGGGACGGCGCCCGTCGAACGAAGGCTTCCCCCTGCACGTTTCGGAATTACTGGCGACGCTGGAAGCGCCGGTGTACATCGAGCGGGTGGCGCTTTCCGACAACAAGAACATCATGCGGGCGCGCAAGGCGATCCGGAAGGCGCTGGAGTTGCAGCGCGATAACGCGGGATTTTCGCTGGTGGAAATCTTGTCACCGTGCCCGACGATCTGGAAACAGGACCCGGTGGAAGCCCGCAAGTTCGTGGCGGAAAAAATGATTCCGGTGTTTCCGCTGGGCGTGTTGCGCGACCGCAAAGTTGAGATCCCGAAGATCGACGTGCCGCAGAAGAGCGTCGCTGAAGCGCTGGAGCTGACAGAAGACGCAAGTCAGGGACCCGAGCCCCACCACCATGGCAAGGAGTGCACCATCAAGGTGGCCGGGTTCGGCGGCCAGGGCGTGCTGCTGCTGGGCGTCCTGCTGGCGGAGATGGGCATGCGCGAGCACATGGAGGTGAGCTGGCTGCCGTCATACGGGCCGGAGATGCGCTCGGGCAGCGCCCATTGTCACGTGTGCCTGTCGCAGGAGCGGATCGGATCGCCGCTGGTCACGCATCCGGAAGTGCTGGTGGCGATGACCGAGCAGTCGCTGCGCAAGTTCGCGCCCGCAGTGGCGCCCGGGGGACTGATCCTCTACAACCGCGACAGTCTCCCGGAAGATTTTGTGATCACGCACGCGCGGGTGGTCTGCGTGCCGGCGTCGGAGATTGCCGACCGGCTCGGGTCCGCAAAGGTGGCCAACGTGGTCATGCTGGGTGCGCTGCTGGAGGAAACCGAGTGCCTGTCGCCGGAGACCGCGATGGCGGTGATCGAGACGATGGTGAAAAAGCCGAACCTGGTGAAGATGAACGAAGAAGCGCTGCACGCCGGGCGGGTGTACATCGATCACCAGGTCAGGATCGGAGCCGTGAGCCAGCCGGATGGGTTTGCGTATTAGCTGTTAGCCATTAGCTATTAGCTATTAGCCATTAGCCAATGCGGAAGTAAGCCCGGCGAACAAAGCCGGGCGTTTTTGTCGAGGAGTGATTCTGAGGAATAGGGATTCATGAAAGCGGCGCTGGTAGCGAGTTTGCTGGCGGGCCTGGCGACGGGCCTGGGCGGCGTGATGATCGCGCTGCTGCCGCGCATTTCGCGCCGCCTGTACGACACCCTGCTGGGATTCTCGGCGGGGGTGATGCTGGCAGCCGGCTCGATCACGCTGCTGTGGCCGGCGCTGTCGCGCAAAGGGATCGTGCCGGCGGCACTGGGACTGCTGTGCGGTGCGTTGCTGGTGTACCTTCTGGAACTCGCCGTGCCACACTTGGAGCCGCACTTCGCGCCGCAAATCACCGGGCGCAGCAAACAGCTGGGAATACTGATGGCAGCGGCGCTCACGCTGCATCACGTGCCGGAAGGATTGGCCATCGGCGTCGCATTCGGTAGCGGGACGAAAGGCTTGGGCGCAATTGTGGCGATCGCGATCGCGCTGCAAAACATTCCCGAAGGATTGGCGGTGGCCATGCCGCTGCGCGCCGCCGGGTTCTCGCGAGCACGGGCGATCGCGTGGGCGTCGCTATCGGGATTGACCGAACCGCTGGCGGCCGCGGTGGGCGTGTGGTTCGCCAGCAAGCTCGACGGCATGCTGCCCTTCGGCATGGCGCTGGCGGCGGGTGCGATGATTTTTGTGGCGTCGGACCAGCTTATTCCGGAGAGCCACGCGCAGTCGGATTCGAAATCGCCGTCGCTGGGACTGATTTCCGGGTTCGTCCTGCTGGCAGTACTGACGAAGATCGCCTTCTAGCTCACATTCCAATTCACCACCGAGTCACCGAGGACACCGAGGGTCACCGAGAATTCTGTAGAAGTTTTCTCGGTGCGTCTCGGTGGTCCCGGTGTCTCGGTGGTAAAAGCGCATCGTGGTAAATTGAGATTTTTCTCAAGGAGTGGCGACATGACCGAGAAGGGCTCCTACACGCCGCACAGCTTTGTACCCACCACGCTGAAGCCGCAGGTGATGGGGCGGCGAGGCGTGGTGGTAGCGGGACATCCGCTGGTGGTCGAGGCCGGCATGCGCATGTTGCACCAGGGCGGCAACGCGGTGGATGCGGGCGTGGCGACGGTGTTCGCGGCCGGCGTGGTGGAGCAGGCCAGTTGCGGGCTGGGCGGCGAAGTTCCAATCCTGATCAAGCTCAAGGGCAAGCCGGTGGTGGCGGTCAACGGCACCGGCGTCGCGCCGGAACTGGCAACGGCGTCGTTCTATCTGAACCTGCCGGCCAACGACCCGCGCCGCGGGCCGTTTCCGGTGATGATCCAGGGACGCAACGGAATTATTCCCGCCTACGGGCCGCTGAGCGCGATCGTGCCAGGAATGATCGACGGGCTGCTGGTGGCGCTCGAGGAATTCGGCACGATGAGCTTCAGCGAGGTGATCGAGCCGGCGATCGAACTGGCGCAGGGATTTCCCGCCGACCAGCGCCTGGCCGGCACGCTGCAGCAGCACGAGCCGACGTACTCGAAGTGGAAGACGTCCGAGCGCGTGTACAAGCCGAAGGGGAAGGCAGTGGAACAGGGCGCGGTGTGGTCGCAGCCCGAGCTGGCAAAAACGCTGCAAGCCATGGCGGACGCGGAAAAAAAGGCCAAGCGGAGGAAGCGCGCGGCGGCGATTGATGCCGTGCGGGACTATTTCTATCGCGGGCCGATCGCGAAAAAGATCGCCAAGTACTGCGAGGAAGTGGGATGCCTGCTGCGCGAGCGCGATATCAATTCGTTTCGCGCGCAAGTCGAGCGTCCGCTGACCACCAGCTACCGCGGCGCAGACGTTTATAAGGTCAGCTACTGGAGCCAGAGCCCGGTGTTCCTGCAAAACCTGAACCTGCTGGAGGCCTTCGATCTGAGAAGCATGGGGCACAACTCGCCGCAGTACGTGCACACGGTGGTGGAGGCGATGAAGCTGGGGTACGCCGACCGCGACGCGTATTACGGCGACCCGCACGTCAGCAAAATTCCCGCGCAACTGATCTCGAAGGAATACGCGAATGTGCGGCGGGGGCTAATGAACGCGAAGCTGGCGTCGCCCGATCATCGCGTCGGCGATCCGCAGCGGATGAAGGCGGAGGCGCCGGCGGAGTTCGCCAAAGCCCGCTTGCGCATGCGCAACGCGGAGCATCAGGACACCACCTGCGTCAACGTGATGGATCAGGACGGAAACATGTTTTCGGCGACCCCGAGCGGCGCCTGGATTCCGGCGATGATGGCCGCCGACACCGGCATTCCGTTGACGCAGCGCGCGCAGGCATTTGTGCTCACGCCGGGACATCCCAACCAGATCGGGCCGCGCAAAAGGCCGCGCATCACGCTGACGCCGACCCTGGCGCTGAGAAACGGCAAGCCGTGGCTGGCATTTTCCACCCCCGGCGGCGACAGCCAGGACCAGACGCTGCTGCAAGTTTTCCTGAACGTGATGGAGTTTGGCATGCAGCCCCAGGAAGCGGTGGAGGCGCCGCGGTTCAACTCGGTGGCCATGTACAGCTCCTTCGACGACCACGGCGACAATCCGCTCGGCCTGCAGGTGGAGAGCCGCTTCCACGAATCAACGCTCGAAGAGCTGCGCGCGCTGGGTCACAAGCTGATCATGCAGGGCGACTGGCAAAACTCGAGTTCGCCAACCATGATCGAGTACGACACTCGTAGTAGAGTGATCAAGGCCGGGGCGGACGTGCGCGGGCACCGCTGGGCGGCGGGATGGTAGTTGCGAGTTCCGAGTGCCGAGTTGCATGCTTTAGCCACAGAGGTCACAGAGAAATAACAGGGCAGCATCACGAAGGAAACCTATCGGTCATCCAGCATTCCGGCTTGTCTGAGGTCACGCTTTCTCCGTCTCATGTTGCGATTTTCTTTGGCCTCAGTGTCCTCCGTGGCTAGCCCGCTTGCCGCCACAATTTTGCCAAATCAGGTAAAAATTCCCTGGAAGTTTCCCTCAGCCGCGCTCTAAGTAATTGAGCCTAATGCACCATTTATGTGGCACATGAGGTGCCATAGCACCCTATGTTCAATCGCTGCCCCCGTTCCCAGGGAGCAGTCTCCCCTCGGTTGGCGCGAATGCCGCTTTTGACGGGGCCCACGCCAAAGGAGATTACATGCGGCAACGGGAAGTCCTTTGCATTGACGATGATGAGCAGAGCTTGCAGGTGCGCAAGATTCTGCTCGAGACCTTCGATTTCCATGTGACCACCGCCAGCAGCGCGAAAGAAGGGCTGCGTTATTTCCGCTCGCACGACGTGGATGCGGTGGTGCTCGATTATGAAATGCCGGAAATGAACGGTGGCCAAGTGGCGCGGAAGATGAAAAACATGCGCGCCGATGTGCCGGTGCTGATCCTGACGGCATTGCCGTGGCTGCCGAAAGATGCGCCGCGCGAGTGCATCGACGTGTTCGTCACCAAGGGCGGGCCGACCGCGGATCTGGCACACCAGATCGAACAGATGATGGAGGCTGCGCCGGTGACGACCAGGGGCGGAGGCAGCATGCGGGTGGTGGGAGCGGTATCGGGCGTGATGGTGGAGAAGATGCGCGACCTGCTCGGCAAGCCCAAACCAGCGGGGTCGCCGAAGCCGCTGGCGCAGCAGCCGGCAAGAACTAACTAAGACAGTTTCAGTTTCGGGTTTCTAGTTTCTAGTTTTCAGGGTTTCAAAGATCATCTTGCGCTGCGCGGCGCCGGTGAGCTTTGAAACCCTGAAGCTTTTGTGATCACTTCTACTTCTGCTTCACCACCAGTTGGCTGTTCTCCACCCGCACCTCGCTGACGAAATCCGGGAGTTTCAGGCGCTCCTGCTGTTCCAGCATTTTCTTCTGTAGGGCGTCGTTGACCAGCGATACCGGCACCTTCAGGTCTCCCACTTTGAATTCCGTGGGCTCAAAAGTCGCATATCCGTTTTTCGATCCCAGATGGCCCGCCACGGTGACGTAAGTCTTCTTCCCGGCCACCTCGCTTACGAATTGGCCCCGGACTATGTCGCCTTCAAAACTGATAATCGGTTCGTCAACGTTAGCCATCTCAACGGCACTGGGCGCGACAGCAGCAGCGGTGTCTGCCGAGGGGGCGGCGAAGCCTGGGGCCTTGCCCTGCGCCGGCATTGCTCTTTCTGCCTGAGCGATGGCAGCCACAATTTCATCCGCCGTCAGGCGCACTTCAGACCCGGTTTGGCCTTGCGCCTGGGCCTGTTCCAACTGGCTCACTTTCGCTTGAAAGGATTGGGCGTTGGCGGCGATCGCAGCCGGTGACTGCGGCGGCGCCACCGGTTGCGGCTTCTTTAACGCAAGTACGAGGGCGGCCACTGCGATGAGCAGAGTCGCAATGCTCAAGATGCGGCCGAGCCGGATTTTCCCAGACCCGCCGGATTGTTCCCGAACAGCCATCTTCTTTCTCCGAACAGCGCTTCCCAGTATGCAAGCATTCCGGACCGGTTAATACGTGACAAAAGGGTGGGGACGTCTGGAGAGAAGTTGTTGGACTGCCTCCAGCATGAGCGCGGGCTGACACGGCAGGCCCGCGCCGTAACTAGTGATTGGCGATTTCACGCCAGCCAGAGAGACTCATGGCGGCGTTAGTTCGCCTTGGAGGCGGGTGCTACTCGACGAATTTTTGCCCAATTGCTGACCAGTTGCTTCGCTATCTTCCCGGCCGCGGAGTTCCCGTCGATGGCAGTAACCTTTCCTGAGTCAAGAACTAGTGAGGTTCTCGAATCGGCCACTGAATACGTGAAAGTGTACGTGAATGAGGGGCGGTCGATGGTGATGAGCAGGTCCGCAACACGCGGGTCTTTGACAAGCATTAGGCCAAGATTTTCGAAGTCCTTTTGCTGCACAAATTCACTTTCCAGTCTTGCAGGCGTGAAATACATGGTCCGGGTACTGATGCAGATTGTTTTTGCGGCACGAACAATCTCTTGCGGATTGGAGGAGGCAACGGCGGCGGACGACGGGGACTGTCGATTCGAGGGCAACTGTAATGCTGCGCCGCTCCCTAGTGCCAGGTTCACGTTCCCATCGGCCAGCCCGATTACGGCTTCGATGGGGACTGCGAATCCCACACCAGAAGCTGCTCCTCTGGTAATGATTCCGACGAGAGCACCTCCTGAATCGACGAGCGGCCCTCCGCTTGCGCCCCCACTTACTGGGGCGGTGAATTGCAATACTGTGAATCCCTGTCCCGCCCCCTTTATCTCATCGGCCAGCCTCGATGCCGCAAAAATACCTGCGCTGGCACTCCAAGCGAGGCCGTTGGAGTTGGAGACTACGTACGCGGCCCCACCGGGCTTAGCATCTGCACTCGACCCTACCGGCAGCGTCGGCAGGCCTGTGGCCGTAATCTTTAATGCTGCAACATCGCGGCGCTCATCGGCACCAAGTAACACAACTTGGTCGTAAACGTCACCCGTTCTCAAGCGTACTTGAACCTCTCGTGCCTCCTTGATTGCGTGATACGCCGTTAAGAACACACCGTTTGGTCGTACGATGACACCAGTGCTAATCGAACTGAGCCTTCCCCCTCCCTCGCCGGACAGGACGAGAACGGTGGCAGCACTGACGCGAGCAATAACCGCGGAGGGCTCAGAGGCCACCTGTGCGCTTGCAGTACAGGCAAACGAGAGAAAAACAATCATTGCGACAAGAATGCGATTCACGCCTGAGATTCTACTCTTAGTGAATCTGGCTTGTGCATGCGCCAAGGAGTTGAGTTAATGGATGCGGTGTCTGCTGCGGTCGGCGGGGTTTGGTCTCAGCACCAGTTGCGCGTTCTGCAGAACTTCAAGACAGAAGGCCGTGGCTGCTTTTTGCGATCATGCGGACCCTTGATCCTGTTCCGCTCCCCAACCGCGGCTCGACTGCTCTTTGTACAGCAGGAACGCGCACACCACTGAACTGATCAGCAGCGCAATGCCAAGTCCGGGCTGATTGAGAATCAGTTTTCCCAGGCCAAACAGCGCCAGGTAAACCATGGCGCAGCCCAGCAGCCACGCGATCAGGTTGCGGCCGAGGTCGCGATTGGCGGTAACGTCGGGCGTGAGGCGCGCGATCGGTCGCCAGCCGCGGACGTCGGGTCGAGTCTTGCGGTAGAAGGAAACCAGGACGCGCTCGGGTTCGGGTTTGGTCAGGAAAGTCACGACGATCCACGCCAGCGTGGTGATGATCGTCGTGGTCAGCGCGGTTTTCGCGAACACCACCGGGCCGCTGCCGACAAACAGAGATTCATTGCCGCTAACGCGCAGCCACAGACCCTTCCAATTCAGCAGCAGGCTGACGAGGAGCGAGGTAGCCATGGCGGAAATTTCGCTCCAGGCATTGATGCGCCACCAGTACCAGCGCAGCAGGTAAACCAGCCCGGTGCCGGCGCCGATTTCCAGCACCACCTGCCAGCCGCCGCCGATCGAGGTCAACTGCACCGAAACCCACGCCGAGGCGATCACCAAGAATACGGTGGCGAGACGGGAGGCGACTACGTAATGGCGCTCGGAGGCGTTGCGCTTGATGAAACGCCGGTAGAAATCGGCGACCAGGTAGGAAGCTCCCCAGTTCAGCTGCGTGGCCACGGTGGACATGAACGCGGCCAGGAACCCGGCGATGGCGATGCCGCGGAAGGCGTGCGGAAGGTGCTGATTGAGCACCATCATGTAGCCCTTCTCGGGTTCGGCGAGGCCGGGATACAGAACGACCACCGCCAGGCCGGTGACGATCCACGGCCACGGGCGCACGGCGTAGTGCGCGACATTGAACCAGAGGACGGAGAGCAGGCCATGGCGCTCGTCCTTGGCGCTGAAGATGCGCTGCGCGATATAGCCGCCACCACCGGGCTCGGCGCCCGGATACCAGAACGCCCACCACTGCAGCGCAATGTTCACCAGAAAAGTGATGACCGGGTACATCCAGATCACTTCGGCGGTCAGGCCGTGCGAAAAGTCGGGAAACAGAGCCGTGGGATTGGTGGAATTCGGCGTGGACGCCTGCATCGCGCGCAGGCGGGCGAGCATGACATCCATGCCGCCGATGGCATGCACCGCGTAATACGCCACCGCGATGACGATGGTCATCTTGAGGACAAACTGAAACAGGTCGGTCCAGAGCACGCCCCAAAGTCCGCCAAGCGCGACGTACAGTCCGGTAAACGGAATCAGGAAGAGCACGCAGATGGCGAGCGCGGCGCCGTCGGGGCCGGACCAGAGCGAGCCGAGGGGCGTGAGCGCGCGGCTCACCGAGTTCAGCAGCGGCGTGCCGCCCAGAGTGACGCTGACAATGGATGTCATCGCCTTGGTCACCCAGCCGAGGATGATGCAGTTCATCAGCAAGCCGAGATAGAGCGCGCGAAATCCGCGAAGAAAGGCGGCGGGACGTCCGCTGTAGCGAATCTCGGCGAATTGCACGTCGGTGAGCAGCCCGGAACGCCGCCACAGCCGGGCGAAGAGGAAGACAGTCATCATCCCGGAGAGCAGGAAGCTCCACCACAGCCAGTTGCCGCTGATGCCCTGGCGGTAGACCAGCCCGGTGACCACCAGCGGGGTGTCGGCGGCGAAGGTGGTGGCGACCATGGACGTGCCGGCGAGCCACCAATTCACGTTGCGCCCGGAGACGAAGTAGTCGTCCACGGTCTTGCCGGAGCGGCTGCGAAAGTAGAGTCCGAGCGCGAGGGTGATGCCGAGATAGGCGACGATGGCGGCCCAGTCGAGGAAGGTGAAGGTCATTGGTTTTGGGTTTTCGGTTCTCGATACAACGCGCTGGTGCGACAGTATGGCAGGTTTATGAGCAGGTCAGTAAGTCAGTTTTTCAGTTTGTCAGTAACGTGAGTACACCGGGCATCTTGACCTGGCGCCGAGGGACTTCGGTATGGAATTCAGGGTGGAAACTGGAGGCGCGGGCCGGAATCGAACCGGCGATGGAGGTTTTGCAGACCTCGGCCTTACCACTTGGCTACCGCGCCCCTGAACCTGCGATCCTAGATCCTGCGTCTACGGCGGGGTGCTCCATGCGCAAAACCCTCGCCAGCAGCGAGGGTCGGCGGAAAACTGGAGCGGGAGACGGGATTTGAACCCGCGACTTCGACCTTGGCAAGGTCGCACTCTACCGCTGAGTTACTCCCGCTCAACTTTTCAATTATAGCGAACCGCAGAAAACCGGGTCAACGCCGGTACCTCGGCCGGTGTGTCAGCATCTTGCTGTGCTCGGGATTTCGGCCTGCGGGAGGACACCTCGACTCCCGATCTGCCCACGCGTATTCTTGAAAGTACAACCCAGTGAGGGCGCGGTACCCAAGTTGAGCCGCTTTGCGAGCGTGAGCGACCCCGAGCGCAGCCGAGGGGGAGCGGGAGCCCGCAGGCGAAATCCTGAGCCGCACGGCGAAGGATCTGTCTTTGAGAGGGCGCGGTACCCAAGTGGTAAGGGAGAGGTCTGCAAAACCTTTATGCGTGAGTTCGATTCTCACCCGCGCCTCCAGTTTCTACCCTGAATTCCCTCGCACGAAAGATCCCTCGCTGCGCTCGGGATTTCGGCAGCGGGCTCTCCCCCTCGCTTCGCCACCCGCGCCTCCAGCCCACTGGCAGCCCGGTGTGCCAAATTCCGGGACTGCACGCCTTTCTTGTTCTAGAAATGGAACACAGCGGAACGATCGGCCAGGAGAGAATTGACCGGCCGTGGTCGCCTCGCCTCGAAGCCGCTGGGCATTAGACGTTGCGCGGTTATGCCGGACCGGCATGGTAGCGTGCGGCAGCGCTGCGGCGTTGGCAGCGCGCGGCGCAGCGTGGGCGGCGCGCCGCTTCAAGCTGTCGCGAGCGCAATGAGGGTGTTCCGGCGATTCGCCGTTGCATTCCGGTGCGTCCGCGCACTCAGGCCAACAAGCGCCTCACTCGTAGCCGGGATCGCTGCCTGTTGGCAAAGGCGGTGGTTGATCGAGTTCTTCTCGATCAAGTTCCCTGCACAGATGCAGCACCCTCGCCCCAGCCTGCCCAACGGCAGCATCCTTGCTGTCCTGAGGGACGGCGAACCCGAGCTCTTGCAATTGTTCCAAAGCCCGAATGGCGCGGTCGAGTGAGGCCCGTTGCTTGCGGAGAATTACCAGTGCGTTCTTGGCCACGATCTAGCCCTGCAACCTCACAGGAGATTACGGCCAGTTGCCGCACACTGCCGGACAAAACCAGAAGTTGTTCTGATTTTGGAACAACCGTCCTAGGCAGCCTTGGCGCGCCGCTTACGTTCCGCCCAGCGCTTCTTCATCATTTCCGACAGCCGCCTTCTGCCCTCAGGCGAGAGTCTCCTCCGCCGCGGTCTTCCGGGCGCCCGACCGCGCCGGCCTGGTTTCCCAGTGATTTGCTCAAGTGCGATGATGGCTTCATCGAGTCGCGCGCGTTCACTTCTCAATTGATCAAGAATCTTGCTAAGATCCAAAGTAGGCTCCTTTAAATTTTCCTGGGTGGGGAAATAGCTTAATACGAACGGGCGAGTTTTGAAAGAAATTGTGCGGTGTGGCAATTCCCTTGTAGAACCAAGCATACTATCGTCTAATAGGCCGCTCGGAGATGTCGATGAACGCCGGTCAGAGACTTAAAGCCGCTCGCGACAAACTTGGCTTGACCATTCGAGACGTGGAGGCCGCCAGCGTTCGCCTGGCTGCCAGGCATAAGAGTGAGGATTACACCATCCCTCTGAGCCGGCTCTCGGATATCGAGACCAAGGGCATCATCCCCAGCATCTTCAGGCTGTACACCTTATCCGTCATTTACCGCGTCCGTTTCGAGGAGCTGCTGTCATGGTACGGAGTTAACCTGGCCCAAACCGCCAATGATCTGAGCGTCTTCGACCCGCCGAAAACCCACCTCCTGCGCGCCACCATCGGTACCGCCAAAGTCGAGGTCCCGGTTCGCATGGACCCGGGCTTCGATATTCGGCGTACCACCAATCTCGGCCGCATGATCGACAAGTGGGGCGCCATCCCGTTCCTCTATTTACAGCAGCTCGCGGAATCCGCTTACACCTACGGGTACATCGGGATGGAGGATTTCACGATGTATCCCCTGTTGCTGCCGGGATCGTTCGTTCAGATCGATGAAACGAGGAACAAAGTCGCGGAGGGGATGTGGCGCTCGGAATATGAACGCCCCATTTACCTTGTCGAAACCAGGGATGGATTCACCTGCTGCTGGTGCGCCCTGAAGCAAAACCAGATCATGTTACAGCCGCATCCGCTGTCGCCGGTGCAACCGCGCATCTTAAAGGACCAGCAGGAGGCCGAGGTGCTCGGGCAAGTGGTGGGCGTCGCTATGCGGCTCTCTGATTGGGTTCCTTCGCCGCCTGCGAAAGCTGGGAAAGCGCCAAAAGAATTGAATTGAAGTGGCGCTTCGTTCCGCCGCTCATCTCGGGCGGCGTCAGCTTCTCTCCTTGTCCCCGCCAAGTCTCACTTCCCATCTCAAGATCTTGCGCGAACAGGGCCGGGAGGGGTGTGCGCAGCACTTCGAGCCAGGCCTCTGCATGCGCTTGGGCGAGTGCTTCCGACGTACGGGTTGGGCCGAATGTCCTCGACATTCCCCAGTGGCAGTAATCGCCGGCATCGTCACGCAGGCTTCCGAGATAAACCAGCCTGGCGAGTAAGCCTGGCAACGACGCCAGCGTCCTAACCACAAAATCCTCGTAAGCCGACAAAAAAGTCATACGTGTTCTAAGTTCGGAACATAGATCAAATTCCATTAAGAACAGGCCGATGGCGAAAAACACGGCACCTTCCACGGTGCGAACAGCGCAATGGAGGCTGCACCGTGAAATGCTGGATCAAGTTTGTCGCCGCTGTACTCCTTCTGTCAACAACTAGTCTAATCAACCCGCCCCCTCTCAAGGACTCGGACCCGGTTCCGCTGTGTGATCCGTCGACCCAGATCTGCAAGCCGCCCATTCTGGTACCTCCCGTATGATGACCAGAAATGTCTTGAACACCGACGGCGCGGGAGATATGCTGCCCCGCCGTCGGTATATGAACGCGCAGACACTCCTGAATTACTTGCTGTGGATTGCTCCGCAAGCGTTGCTGGCAATTCTGGTAACGCGTATGGTACGCAATCGAATTGCGGCCCAAACGCCGGTGTTCTTTGCTTATCTTCTCTTTTCGATCGCCAAGTTTCTCCTTCGTTTCGGTTTATACCACCTGATGGGCGGAGCGTCGTTCGAATATTTTTGTGTGTACTGGTCGCTCGCACTGATCGATGCCATGTTTGTTCTGCTGGTGATTCACGAAATTTACATCCTTGGGTTGGGCGCTTACGAGGGCCTGACGATGTTTGCCTCCATTCTTTTCAAGTGGTCGGCGGCGCTTCTGGTGCTGGTCGGTGCGGTCGCGGCAGCCTCCGCGCCGGGTTCCGATCTGAGTCGCCTCGCTGCGGGTATTGTGACCCTGGATCGTAGCGCGACCATTGTTCAACTCGGCCTGATTACTCTGCTCTTCGTCGCGACCTCATCCTTATGGCTGGTATGGCAGCGGCAGCTGTTCGGTATCGCAGCCGGCATGGCGGTTATCATCAGTATCGAAGTGGTTGCGTTGGCACTTTCCACCCGGTATGGAATTATCTTCGCCAATACCTATGGCTGGGTGAAAAGTGTTGCATACTTGTGTGGCGTACTCATCTGGACGATTCATTTCCTGCGCCGCGAGGTTTCCGTCCCGTTCACCGTGTACGGCGACGACCTCCGGCTGCAGGAGTGGAATACAGCTCTTACTAAGCTGCTGAGCAGGCGTGGATAATGTTTTTAATTGGCATTGTTCTTGCTTCCATTGCTTCACTGGTGATCGTATGGTGGGCGGTGCGCGGAAACATACGACCGGTCCACGACATCGAAGAAGTGCGCAAGTTTCTTCAGCCCATCGACCTGCAGTCGTTTCAGAATCTCATCGATCCTGCACAAGACATGTACTTGCGCCGGCGCCTGACGGGAAGAGCGTTTCGGATGGTGCAGCGTGCCCGGCGGGTCGCGGCCGCCGAATACCTCTGGCGCCTCGCGCAAAACGCCGGCATCCTGGTTCGGGCGGGTCAGTGCGCGAGAACGGCAGCCAACGCTCAAGTAGCTTCGGCGGGGCGAAGTCTGGCTTCCGTCGCTGTGATGACGCGCGTGTTGGCGCTGCTGGCGCTGGCAAGACTTTCCCTCGGTATCGCATTTCCCCAGACGACAGCGCGATGCAAACCGATCCTGGATCAGTATGACGTCATGACCACGATGTACATGCGCCTCGGACTCCTATGGCGTTCCCAACGCCCGGCTGCATAGTCGAGGTGCGCCAGCCGGGAGGTTGCGCCCGGCGATCAGCGTCCGGCGGCTGAACTGGCGCCACTCTGGTCGCGCCGCCGGGGCTTCAGGCCAAGAACGCGATAGGCGGCCAAATCGCCTTCGTGTTTGGTGGCAATCTTGGTGGCTTCCGCTTCCACCAGCCGCCAGACGCGCTCATGCAGATCAGGACTGATCAGAATCTGCTCGCCGGCGGCGCCGGCGGTATAGCGCGCCGTTCGGTTCACGACGTCGCCAATGACGGTAAATTCCATGCGGTCGGCGGTACCAACAAATCCCTGGACCACCTCTCCGCAGTGGACGCCGATGCCGACCTGGCAGATGCGCGCGCCCCGGGCGCCGCGGGTGTCATTCAACCACGCCAGTACGGCCTGCATCTCCAGGGCGGCTCTGACCGCGTGTTCATGATGCGCCGGATCCGGCTCCGGGCTTCCAAAGACGGCCAGGATCGCGTCGCCCATGAACTTGTCGATCATTCCATGGTTGGCGAAGATCACGGGAACGAGGTAGCCGAAGTACTCGTTCAAGGTCCCCAGGATTTCGTCCGGCTGCATCTGCGAGGACATGATGGTGAACCCGCGGATATCGGAGCAAAGCAGGGTCACTTCGCGGCGTTCGCCGCCGAGTTGCAACTGGCCGCGATGCGCCAGCAGCCGCTCGGCAAGGGCGGGTGAGAACTGGCGCAACAGATTGGCCTTGACGGCGGATTCGCGGCGCAGCGTTTCCTGCAGATCGTGGTTGGCCACCGTCATGGCGGCATACTGTGCCATCATCACCATCAGGCGCAGGTCGTCCTCGGTGAAGACCGCGTCCAGCTTGTGACTATCCGCACAGATCACTCCCAGCGCTTCCTCCTGCCAAACCAGCGGAGCATACATCCCGACTGCGATCGGCCCTTCCAGGAGGGTCCCGCTGAGGTCGCCCGCGGCGCTTCGTTTCCAGATGAAGGCCTTGCGGCTCTCCACGGCGCGGCGAGCCAGCGTCTCGCTCACCGAGCAGAACCTGTCAGAGTGAAACGCCTTGAGCAACAAGGCATCCGTCTTCGCATCCCGCAGCACCAGCCCAACGCTGGTGGCGTTGGGAAGCAGCTCGACCAGGCGGTCGACGATGACGCGCAGCAGAGCTTCCCGATCCGTCTTGCCCGCCAATTGCAAGGGAACGTCGCAGATCACCTTCAGGCGCCGCGCCGCCTCCTCGCCGACCACCTCGACCGGCACCGCATTGAGCAAGTTCGCGCTCACGTCGCGGGCAATCGCCACCTCGGCCTGCCGGGCGTCGGGGAGAAGGATGGATCCCTGTTCCAGGTATTTGGTTCGCGAGGGCGCGTCCGGCGGCCCCGACAGTCCGATCCGCAGTGTGGTATTGCCGGCGACGATCACATCGCCGATGCGGAGTTGGTGTTTCCCTCCGCCCTTGATCTCCAGACCATTGAGGCGAGTCCCCCACTTGCTGTTGAGGTCTTCGATCCAGTAGAAGCCGCCCTCTTCCCAGATTCGACCGTGCGACCGGGAGACTTTCTTGTCGGGAAAAAGGTTAAGGACGGCTTCCGACTGTTCCTCGGTTCGTCCGAACACGACGTCCGGTTCCCGAGTTTCCCAGGTTTTCTCGGTATCGCGATAGCAGGTTACGATTCTCATGAATTCAACGACAAGCCGCCGTCAACGAAAGCGGCGCACTACGAGCCTGGGTCGCAAACTTTGCAGTTTCCATGGGAGAGTACGAGAAATCGCGCCTTTCGATCAACTAATTCGGGGGTGCACAAGCAGGGTCGCATCGCGGAGTGCAACGATCTGCATTCTCATCCACGGCAGGCACGGTAGCAAAATGACGCTTGACACGCCGCACCCACCTTGTGGAAAATGCGCCGCAAGTCTGCTCAGTACGCACACCTACAATCCATCCTGGCGTTCGGGGTTAGGCCAGTTTGGATGCGGTGATGCGGTTGCCCTTCCCACGTAATGGGGTTCCAAATGAAGCGTGTGCTCGCATTGTTGGCGCTGTTTTTGTCGTTCCCGCTGTCCGCCCGCACACAAGAGGCCGGCACCCTTACCTTCGTGGAAGGTGCGCTGCGGGTGATCCGAGGCACGACTGTCCTGCAAGCAGTGGAAGGCATGCGATTTCGCCCGGGCGACATCTTTGAAAGCGCCGATCCCGGATTTGCGCAATTGGAGTTCCCCGGGGGCGCCATCGTGGCGCTTGGCTCATCGAGCCGCCTCTTCCTGTTAAGCGACCGGGCAGGGCGCGGCCCGGAGAAGACGGGAGGGGCCACCCCGGCGGTGGAACTGGTCTTGCTCAGCGGTTGGTTGAAAGGCGAAATCAACCCCAATGCCGGGGCGTACCGTTATGCCACGCCGGCGCTGGCAGCTACCTCCAGGGACGGCTCGGTCGTGCTGCATGCCGCGGCCGTCACCGAAATCTACGTCGAGTCCGGATCAGCCGCGATCGGCGTGGTCAACCCGGACGGCAATTTGGGCAGTTCGAGCAGCACCAAGGCAGGACAGTTTTTCTCCCGGCGCGCCGGCAAGAGTGTGACCACCAGCCCGCGCCCCGACCCCAGCTTCGTCAATGCCATGCCACGCCCGTTTCGAGACACGCTGCCCTCGCGTCTGCCCCGTTTTGCCGGCAAGCGACCGGCCGAGCCCCGGCGCGACCATGAGGTCACCTATCCCGAAATCCAACCGTGGCTCACGACTGGACATGCCTGGCGCCGCGGGTTTGTCCAGCGCTTTGAGCCGCGCCTGCACGACGCCGAATTCCGCAAGGGCATTGAAGCTCACCTGGGCGAACATCCCGAGTGGGACCGCATTCTGCACCCCGAGAAGTACGAGCCAAAAACGCCGCCGCCGGCTGACAACCCCAAGTCGCAACCTGGCAGGGAATGAACATGAAACTGATCATCAAATTCAACCTCGTACTGCTGCTTGTTTTCGCCATCGGCTTCGTGGTGGTGGGTTACTTCAGCAACCGCCTGCTACAGCGCAACGCCAAACAGGAAATCCTGGAGAACGCGCGCATCATGATGGAAGCCGCGCTGGCGGTTCGTGCCTACACCAGCAACCAGATCAAGCCGCTGCTGGATACGCAGCTCAAGTATTCGTTCCTGCCGCAATCCGTGCCGGCCTACTCGGCCAACGAGTACTTCAATCAACTGCGCAAGACGTTTCCTGATTACTCCTACAAAGAGGCGACCCTGAATCCCACCAATCCGGTCAACCGGGCGACCGACTGGGAAGCCGACATCATTCGCTATTTCCGCCAGACGCCCACCCAGACGGAAGAAGTCGGCGAACGCGATACACCCAACGGCAGGGTGCTGTACATAGCCCGCGCCTTGAAACTCAAGGATGCGAAATGCCTGGCCTGTCACGACACGCCCGAGTTAGCCCCTCGGACGCTGATCGAGCGCTATGGCAGCGCCAACGGCTTCGGCTGGAAACTGAATGACGTGATCACCGCGCAGATTGTGTCGGCGCCCATGCAATTGCCGGTGCAGCGCGCACGGACTGCCTTCACCGGATTCATGGTTTCGGTGGCGGCGGTCTTCACGGCCATCTTCCTGGCGCTCAACGCCATGCTCGTCCTGCTGGTCACGCGCCCGGTACAACGGTTGTCCCACATCGCCGACGAGGTCAGCCTGGGCAACATGGATGCGCCCAAGTTCCAGTTGTCCGGCAACGATGAAATCGCCAAGTTGTCGCAATCATTCGGCCGCATGCGCAAGAGCATGGCCGAGGCGCTCAAGATGTTGGAAACCCCGTAACTGTCCGAAGCAGGGATGGCGGGGAGCTGGGCGGCGGCTACGAACGCTCGGGCGCGCCGGCATCGCGCAGGAAGCGCGCACGATCGGCTTCCGTCTCCACATGTTGGGCGAGGAGCAGGTGAAGCGCGCGCGCGCTGTCGGCGCGCGGCGCCGTCCTTTTGGCCAAAACGCCCGCGATGGGGCCCACGTAACGCGCCAGGATGGCGGCGGCGCGGTCGATGACCTCGCGCGGAAGCGCAGTTTGAGGGGCGGGCGCAGCGCTGCGTGCCACGGGCTCGGCGGGCGATTCGCTCTTGAACTGAGCCCGGCTTTCAACTCTTCCCGCGAGAAATGTCTTCCGGTCTTCTTCTCGTTCCAGATTCTCGGCCAACAGCGCGTACAGCTCTTCGGCATTTCTCGCCCGTAATGCAGCCTTCCTGACGACGATCTTGGCGACGGGTCCCAGATAGGCAGCGAGCTGCTTCTCGACGACGTCCAGAATTGGTTCGCTTTGCCCAGCGACACCCTCACCGGCCGGAGCGCTTACCGGGACCGCTTCTGCAAGCGGTTGCATTGCCTGAGGAGCGCCCGCCCCCGCGGCATCCCCTTCGCCAGCCACGGGCGGGCCCTCGAGGAGGGCGTATTCCCGGGCGGGGGCTGCCGGTTCCGCTGCAACGTTGGTCAAAGGAGAGGCGGCGGCCGCTTTCCGGGCGGCCTCCAGGGCATCGGCGACCTGGTACAGACGAGGATCGAGAGCATGGAAATCGCCACTCCTGGCCATTTCGTCCAGGGTCGTCGCGGCTTTCTCGATTTTTCCGCCTTGAATCAGAGTTCGGATGGTTTCCAGTTGTTCTTGTTGGCGCCTCTTTTTTTCGCGCGCCTCGTACTCGACCTCGGCGGACGCCAGTAACTGGTTCACGTCGGTATCCGGACCGAGCGTGGTCAGCGCCTCGCGGGCCATCTCTTTGGCTTCGCTCAGCTCGCCACGGTTGATCTTGACCTTGATGTCCCGGACACGCCTCTCGATCAGTTTGCGGACGACTTCCTTCTTTTCGCGGGCCTGCGCTTGTTCCAGTAAAGCCGTGAATTGGGTATTACCCGGAAAGGCTTCGAGCGCGCTTTGAGCGGCCGCGGCGGCCTCCGGAAAACGATTGGCGTTCAGGTGTGCCTGGATTTCATCCAGGGCGGCCCGGAATCGCAACCCACTTTCGATTTGCGCCTGTTGTTTGCGGGCAAACTCCACGACCCGCATCAGGGCGGCATCCCCCGGGAACTGTTGCAGAAGGTTCTCGGCCCGGGTCACCACGTCGGGGTAGGCCCTTTCGCCGACAAGTTTCTTCAGAACCTCCCATTCGCGCCGAAGAATCTCGAACGAGGCCTGCTTTTCCTGTTCCCGCTGCACCAGGGTGCGGAGCTTCAGGACTGCCGAGTCCTTGGGATCGGTTGCCAGCACGGCGTCCAGCAGCGCCAGGGCATCGGCAAAGCGCTGCGCGGCCAGCAGTCTCCGCGCTGCGGCAACCTTGTCCTTCTTGCCGTGCTCGGCCTGATCCTCGCGCGCCGCCGCCAGCAAGCGGGTAATCTCGTCGTCGTCGACAAACTGCTGTTGCAGCGACACCAGGAGCGCGATGCATTCCTCGTGCTGCTGGGCGGCCAGCAGCTTGCGCGCGTCCGCCAGCCGGCGCTCTTTTTGCTGTTCGGCCTCTTCGGCGCGCGCTGCGTCCAACAGCCTCCGGATTTCCTCATCGCCAGGAAATTCCGCCTGGAGCTGCGCCAGTGCCGTGGCGCATTCCTCATACTGCTGCAGCGCCAGCAAGTTGCGCCCTTGCGATAACCTTTCCTGCTTGTTCTGCTCGGCTTGTTCCTCGCGCGCCGTCTCCAGCAGTCTCTCGATCTCTTCCTCGCCGGCAAAATCTTTCTGCAGCTCAGTGAGCACGGCGATGCACTCCTGGTAATTCTGCTGCGTCCAGTAAGCGCGCGCCTGCTGCATACCTTCCAGCAGCCGGGCTTGCCTCTGCCGGCGCTCCTGTTCGTCCAGGACCTGCTGCCGCAGCCCGGGCAGCTCGCGATTGGAAGGATCCGCTTCCGCTACCTTGGCCAGCAGTGCGTCCGCTTCGTCCGGCAGCCCCTCCGCGAGATGTTGTTTGGCCAGGTCCAGCCACTCGTTGATCGTTTGGGCGCGTCGAATCCGGTCCTGCACTTCGCGCTGGAGTGCCTTCGCGATTTCGAAGGAAGAATCCAACGCCAGGGCATTGCCGGCTTCGGTATCGGCTTCCTGAAGCCTGCCCTCCTGGAGGAGCGCGCGGGCCTTTTCGACACGCTCCTGCACCTGCGGGCGAACCGAC
Source organism: Terriglobia bacterium (assembly GCA_020072845.1). NCBI lineage: Bacteria > Pseudomonadati > Acidobacteriota > Terriglobia > Terriglobia bacterium. The sequence continues at coordinate 429,162 of JAIQGF010000011.1, read as the reverse complement.
ATCCGCCGGAGCTCCACATTGACCTTCTCGGACAGCACCCTGACCTGCAGGTTGGTCGGGTCGACCCGCAGGGCTTGGCGCAACAGGTCTCGTGCTTGCGCGAATTCTCCCTGTTCGACGAGTTCCCGGCCTTGCGCGAGCAACTCGGCCACGTTCTCCGCCTGCAGCCGCCGGCAGATCGGGTCCAACTCAAGGAGCAGATCCTCCATGGACAAGAAGCGCTCCGCGTCGGATTTCCGCAAGGTCTTGTGCACCACCGCCTCGAGATCCGCGGGACAATGCGGCGCCGCCTCGCGCAGGGGAAGATGTTCTTGCTCGCAAATGCTCCTCATGAGCGCGGCGGGAGTTTCTTCGCAAAAGGGACGCCGGGACGCGATCAGTTCGTACAGCAGCACGCCAAAAGACCAGATATCGGACCGTTCGTTGGCGTGCTCGCCGTGAAACAGCTCGGGCGCCATATAGGAAAACGTGCCGATCAGCATGCCGGTCTGCGTCTTGGAGCTTTCCAGGACGCGGGCGATGCCGAAATCCACCACCTTGACAATCCCGTCTTTGTTGACCATCACGTTGCCGGGCTTGATGTCGCGGTGGATGATGCCGCGCTTGTGGGCGTAGTCGAAGGCGCGGCATGCCTGCACGGCGTACACCAGCTTCAGCGACAGGGGAACGGGAACGCGGCTGACGATGACGTCGTCGAGGGTTTGCCCGTCCACCAATTCCATGGCAATGAATGGGGTGCCATCTTGATCGCCCATGTCGAAGATGGTGACGATGTTGGGATGTTGCAGAGAACCGGCTGACTGGGCCTCGCGATAGAAGCGCTGCAGCAGGGCAGGATTGCCGGCGACGCTGTTGGTCATCGTTTTCAGGGCCACCATGCGGCTGATGATGGGATCCCGGGCGCGGTACACGATCCCGAAGGCGCCCCGTCCGAGTTCCCCCAGCAGCTCGTATTTGCCCAGATTACCCACGCGACACCCCAGCGAGCCCTGAAATCCACCGTGCTGGAAACGCGCGATGAAAGACAGTTATCCCGCTCATACGGTCCGATTGGGACCGTTTGGATCCGAAAAGTTGCTGTCTTGCAAACAGAATGAACGCTGGTATGAAGCGAACAAAACCCGAACGGAACTTCCCCCACAGCCATCCACGAGCACTCAAATAGTCCCAAAAACCATGCGGGCTGTCAACCAAAAGACCGCGACACTGCCGGCCGGGGCGCAGGCACACCACCCCGCTGGGCGGCTTGGGACCACCACCAGGGCTCGATGTCTGGTTGGTCAGGTAATAGCCTGGTTCGTTACTGCGATCACTGTTCTTGGGAGATCTTGGGCACACCTACAGAGATAAACGTGTATTGCCGGAGGCGGTCCAATTCTGAATTCTCCGCCAACCGGATTACGCGGTTGAGAAGTTCGTCGGCCTCTTCCTTGCGCATGTGATTCGTGGCTGCCCAGAATTTCGGCGGATGAAACCAAATCCGTTGGTCGGCATTGGCGGTCACAGAATCCTCCCTGAGGGGAACTTAAAACAGTCAATTATCCTACAAGTCAAGCCCGCACGGAGCCTGCGGCGCATCTTTTAACATGGCAGTAACAATTGAAGACCTGCGCCAAATTGCCCGGCCAGGCACGAATCTTCACTTTCCGGCGGCTTGTTCGGCTTCTGTCACGCTGGAAAAAATCGGAAAGAACTGTTCCACGTTGGCGACGCGCAGGGATGTGCGGACGCGCTCCGTGACTCCCACCAACGACAAGGTTTTGCCCGCATTCTGGTGCGAGACGTAGCCGTTCACCAGGCTGCCGATTCCCGCCGAGTCGATGTACGGCACGCCCGAAAGATCGATGATCAGGCTGGCGGCGTGGTCTGCCCGGACAAGGTTTTGGAACTCGAAGAAGTTCGAGAGGGTCAGCGGTCCATCCAGCTTGAGCACCCGACGGCCGGTGGTTGCACTGGGTAGGGTAGCAATGCGCAGCGGGAGATCGGGCATCCCTGAATTGTAGTGACCACATTTCCACCGCATTGTTAAAAACTTGTTAAAACGGCGCCGAGTCTGCCGCCGCACCGCATCCCGGGTTGAGGTCCGCACTCGCCGCGGCGGTGTTGGGGCACCAGCAGCGCCAGCCCCCGAATCGAGGTATTACACAAGTATTACAAAGCCGCGCCGCGCCGCTTGATACCTTCAATGCAAGGCAATAATCTCCACGGTTTCTTGAGGATGGCATAGATGAGCATTGGTGTGCGTGACCGCACGTTTCGTGAGCCCATTAGTTTCCTGACCACCTTTTTCATGGCGGCCTTCCACGTTGGCGCAATTGCTGCGCTGTTCATGTTCACCTGGAAAGGGCTGGCGGTGGCGGCGGTGTTGTGGTGGATGACGGGAAGCCTGGGCATCGGGATGGGCTACCACCGTCTGCTGACGCATCGCGGCTACAAGTGCCCGAAATGGGTGGAGTACTTCCTGACCACCTGCGGGGCGCTGGCGCTGGAAGGCGGACCGATGTTCTGGGTGGCGACCCACCGCGTCCATCATCAGAACTCGGACCAGGAGGGCGATCCGCACTCGCCGCGCGACGGCGGCTTCTGGTCGCACATGGGCTGGATCCTCACCGGCCGAGCCATCCATAACAACTCCGACGCCAACCTGCCCTACGTCCCCGACCTCCGGAAGGACAAATTCCACACCTGGATCAGCCAGTGGCACTGGGTTCCGATGGTCGTGCTCGGAGTGATCCTTCTCGCCGTGGGCGGCGTGAGCGTCTTGATGTGGGGAATTTTTTTCCGCACCGTCATGGGCCTGCACGCCACGTGGCTGGTGAATTCAGCGACGCACATGTGGGGACGCCAGCGTTTCCTGACCGGCGACACGTCGAAGAACAGCTTCTGGGTGGCCATGCTGACCTGGGGCGAAGGCTGGCACAACAATCACCACGCGCACGCGCAATCCGCGCGTCACGGGCTTGCCTGGTATGAGTTCGACATCAACTGGTACGGGATCTGCGCCCTGCGCACGCTCGGGTTGGCGTGGGACATCAAGCTGCCGCGGTTTATGACCGACGCGCAAACGACAGCCAAGCACATGCCCAAACAGACTCCGGCGGTCGAGAAAGAATTGCTGCCGGTCACATCCGGCGACTAGGAGAATTCCACTTTCATGAGAATGGTCGCACGTGACCGCACATTTACGCAGCCGCTGAACTGGACGATCGCATTCTTTCTCGGCCTTTGCCACGTCGGCGCCGTGGCCGCGTTGTTCTTCTTCACCTGGCAAGGGCTGGCGCTGTTCTTGTTTCTGTGGTGGCTGTCGGGGAGTCTTGGCATTGGCATGGGCTACCACCGCCTGCTCACCCACCGCGGCTACAAGTGTCCGAAGTGGGTGGAATATTTCCTGACGGTCTGCGCGACCCTATGTTTGCAAGGCGGACCAATCGGCTGGGTGGCGACGCATCGCATCCATCACCAGAACTCCGACCAGGAAGGCGATCCCCATACTCCCCACGACGGCGGTTTCTGGGCGCACATGGGATGGATCATCACCGGCGCGGCGAATCACAACCGGACCACCGAACTGCTGCCTTATGTTCCCGACCTGCGTAAAGACAAATTTCACCTCTGGATCAGCAAGTGGCATTGGGTGCCGCTGGCTGCCTTGGCAGCGGCTGTACTGCTGGTCGGCGGTCTGACGTTCGGATGGGCGGTGGGATGGTCGTGCCTGCTGTGGGGGATTTTCCTGCACATCGTTGTCGGCTCGCACGCCACCTACTTCGTGAATTCAGCCACCCACATGTGGGGCTCACAGCGTTTTCAGACTGGCGACGATTCCACCAACAACTTCTGGATTGCCATGATCACCTGGGGCGAAGGCTGGCACAACAACCATCATGCCCACCCGCAATCGGCGCGCCACGGCCTGGCCTGGTATGAATTCGACTTGAACTGGTACGGAATTTCGGTGCTGCGCATGCTCGGCCTGGCTTGGGATGTCAAGCTGCCGAAGCTCAAGACCGACGAGCAGCCGCAACCGTCACCATCGCAGCCCGCAGAGGCCCCTGTTGCTCACGACCTGGCGCAAGCCGCTTCCGGAGACTAGACAGCCAGATCGGTGGTAGGACTTTGTTCTGGACCCGAATCGGTGGTTCCCTCTTGGTCCTGGAAAGCCATCATGGAACCGGTCTGGGGCGCGGTTGAGGACGACCAGGTCGTTTAGGGAGGGCCCGTTCCCATTTGACCAGATATGTGGCCTTGAATGTCGTGGGGCTGCTTCCACCCACAGCAGATATGCTTACCTCCGCGCAGTCTCCATTAGCGAAGAACGTATGCGTAAGCGCGCTGCTGCTTGTGAATCGTGGATCCACGATTTCTTGGATTAATGGAGCAAGTTGAGTCACAGGGCCAGTGCGCGGCGATCGAGGGTCTGACAACCCCTCGGGGCAGATGCGCATTGCCGAATTTTGCGTCTGCCATGCGCGAGCGCAAACACTCATGGGCACCGCAACCGTTCTGCCACCCCAATACTCATATCCAGTTACCTCAGGCGGCTGGGTTCGGGTTGGCACAGGAAGTCTGGAAATGGAGTCGATGGGGTGAAGCTCGAGATAGCCCTCGTGACCGAGGAATCCTGCCTGCGACCAGCACCCGCTGCCATTGTCCGGTGGATGTCCTCCATCTTGCCACAGGGTACCCCCAACCTGAACGTAATCGCCGATTTTGAGTGGTCCAGCACCATCCGGGCTTTCTGGGTCAAACGGCCACCAGGTAGATGCTGCATCTGTAGTAAAGTCGCCAACCTGCCTGTTATAGAGGACTTCCTTCTCTACCCAGCCGCTAGGATGTGCCCCTCGCGCGTTATAAAGATTGTAAAAAACTTGGCCGCATAAGCCAAAAGGCAAGGAGCTACACCATTTCTTGCTGCCAGTTTCGTGCCAGGCGTTGAGTTCTATATGCAGGGTGCGCGGAAATACGGCATCAAATAACCACAAAGTATTGATCGTCGCGGTGTTCCCGGTTATTAGCGGGATCCTCCTGGTGGCCTGAGTCCGTGGGTTTCCGGGCAGACTTGCAGACAAAAGTCGATCCTGCATAGGCTGCGGAACTGGGATCCACGAAGGGTAGGCTGCCTCTACGGGAACGTCCGGATCCACCACTATGTTGAATATCAGATCCTCAACGCCCCTCTCGCGCACGTGGTTCACATATGGGACCTCCTGTATCCAGCCCCGGACTATCACGCCGCCCCGTAGGACAATAGATTCAGAGGGCTTATTGTTATTCGCTTCAAACTCCGCGCCAATCTTACCGTAGCACTGTCCTGGATCACAGAAGAAGACCTGACTTGGAAGTTGGCCGAACGCTGCAGTTGAGTAACAACAAAGAGCAATACCAACACAACAAAGTCTGCAAATGAGTCTTGTCATGTCTCTCCTCCACTAATTGGTGCTTCCATACTGTTAGCGAAGAACGGCCTGGAGGGTCGCTCGCCAGCAATGCATTTCAGTAGACTTGAGGTGGCTCCTTCGGCGCTGTGAATATGTCGTGGTCTTCAGGCCGCATGAATACTGCTGTGTCCGTGATCATAAGCGCAACCAGTCCGAGTTCAACAAGGAAATTCTGGCTTAAACCGCTCAAGTATGTTTCTTCCCGGCTAATCGACTGTAGGATTCGCTTATGCCGCAGAGCGGCCCCACACCATACACCCACCGGGACAGAAGCCAAGCTGCGAAAAGACTGATGATCGCGACGTACAGATGTGAAGAGCTAGTGATCAAAATGAAGTGGTCCGCCACAGTGAGATTTCGGGGAAAGTACGGAATATCAAAGATTGCCACAGCAGTGAATAAGAAGCTGACGATACGGGAAAGCGGGGCCCATAGAGCCCTGATTTCGCGCCCAGCGACCAAAGGAGGAGTACCGCGATGGCCACGGCCGCAATGTGGGAGTAAGCGAGGACCTCCCGGAGAGACGGTTTCACGTTTTCTCCTTTTCGCGGGTACGCGGTGCATTGTGTACTGCCGCAACTTCTCACATGCCAGCCATTCCAACCGGCGTGACGGAGGTCTTTTTCCGATCCGCGGTCCATCCACTACAATGTGGGCGAATGCGCATCGCCAGCCGCACCAAGACAATCGCCTTCTTCATTACCCTGGGCGTATGCCTCATCGGCGTGGCGATCGCGCTCAACGTCAGTTGGATCGTCCTGAAATGGCGCGAAGTTGGCGCCCTCGTCCTGGGAATCATTTTGTTCGCTTTCATTATCGCCGGCGTCGTCTTGAATACCGTCTTTCTGGTCCGCGAGATCCGCCGCAACGAGCAACAGGACAGCTTCCTGAACGCCGTCACGCACGAGTTGAAGACTCCGGTCACCTCCATCCGCCTGTACCTGCAGACCCTACAGCGGCGAGAGTTGGGCGACCTTGAACGCCGCGATTTTTACCGCATCATGCTGGAGGATACCGACCGCCTCCTGGGCACGGTGGAGCAGGTGCTCAAGGCTGGGGAGGCGCGCCACGGCACCGGCGAGAGCCATCGCGAAGCCATGGATCTGTGTGGCGTTGTCAGGGACTCGGTCGAAGTGGCCCACCTGCGCCATCAACTCCCGCCGGGTGCGCTAAGACTGGGCAACGTGCCTGCCGGCAGCATCGAGGTGATCGCCAACCGCGAGGAACTGCGCACCGTGCTGGCCAATCTTCTGGACAACGCGGTGAAGTACACGGGCACGGAAAAGGATATCGTCGTGGATGTGCTGACCCCCGACATCGACACCGCCGTGCTGCGTGTGCGCGACAATGGCGTCGGTATTCCGCGTTCCGAGCTGAAGCGTATTTTCAAGCGCTTCTACCGCATCCCCATGCAGGTGACCAGCGCAATCAGGGGAACCGGGTTGGGGTTGTTCATCGTGCGTTCCATCGTGCAACGTCACGGTGGAGAGGTGATCGCCGAAAGCGCAGGCGAGGGGCGCGGCAGCACCTTCAGTATCCGCCTCCCCAGGGTATATCGCACATGAGCCGAATCCTCATCGTCGAAGACGAACCCCACCTGGCCCAGGGGCTGCGCTTCAACCTGGAAGCCGAAGGGCACGCGGTGGAAATCGTCGAAAGCGGCGAGGGCGCGCTCCGGCTCCTGCTGGAGGATAAGAAGACCTTCGACGCCGTCATCCTCGACATCATGTTACCCGGCAAGGATGGGTTCACCGTGGCGCGCGAGCTGCGCGATGCGGAGAATTTCGTTCCTTTGCTGATGCTGACCGCCCGCGGCCGCCCCGAAGACGTGCTCAAAGGTTTCGAAGCCGGTGCCGACGATTATTTGCCGAAGCCGTTCAATCTTGACATCCTGCAGGCTCGCATCCGAAGCCTGCTGCGGCGCAAAGAGTGGCTGCAAGCCGCCGACAACGGGGAAAACGCGAAGCCCCGTGAGCCGGATGTTTTCAGGTTCGGCGATATCGTGGTTGATTTTGGCAAACTTCAGATTAATTCCGGCAAGCGCGTCTTCCAGCTGACCATGATGGAAGGCGACCTGTTGCGCTACCTGATCCAGAACAGCGGCCGCCCCGTTTCGCGCAAGGCGATGTTGGAGAACGTCTGGGATCTGAGCGAAGAGACGGAAACGCGCGCCATCGATAATTTTATCGTCCGCCTTCGCCGCTACATCGAAAAAGAGCCCGCCAAGCCCCGTCATCTGATCACGGTTCGCGGGCTGGGCTACCGGTTTGTGCCCGCTCCGGACTGAAGTTTGCATTTGGTGCCGCGCGCAAGCGACAATCCTTCGCGTATGGGCACAGGGGGCGTTTTCTCGCAGCCGCATGTCGAGCCAGAGGGACGGCGCTGGCTGCCGGTGGCGATTGGCGCGGTGATTATTGTCGTCGCGGTGGCGGCGATATGGATCTTCGGCCGGCCGGCCAAGCGGCCCGCGGCAGCCGCGATTGATCCCTACGCCGAGTACCTGCTCATCTCGGAGCTGAAGCTGAGCGCGGCGACCAACTTTGTCGGCGTCAGCGTCAGCTACCTCGACGGGAAGATTGCCAATGCCGGCAGCAAGACCGTGACCGGAGTGACCGTCGAGGTGGTCTTCCGCAATTCCCTGGGACAGATCGTCCAGCGCGAGACCCTGCCGCTGATGCTCTACCACACCGGGCTGGCAGGCATTCCCGACGTCGCCCCGCTCAGCGCCGCCCCGCTCACGCCCAACCAGACCCGCGACTTCCGGCTGACCTTCGAACACATCTCGGCAGACTGGGACCAGGGATACCCGGAGCTGCGGTTTGTGCGAATCCAGACGCAGTAAAACTCACCACGGAGACACCGAGGCACGGAGAAATGCAGCATTAAGAAGTCAGAATGCGCGATGACCGCAGACGCAGCCATTCTTCACCGGGGCCGGTGGTGCAATCTTTGTTCCGAGGAGAAGGCAAATGAAGCTCATAACCCGTGGATGGGTTTCAGCAAGGCGTAACATCCCGTTTTACTTAGGCTGGTTCGTCGTTGTAGTCCTTATCGGATGGACGCTTAGCGGTCCGTCTGAGCCTGTAACGACGCATGAGATCGTGTGGTTCATCATCCTGTTTTTCGGCCCTCCGATCCTCATCGGCACTGTTCAGATACTTCTGGCGTGGAACCGAGGGAGCCTGTATGTTAGGCGGTCAGGGCGACCGAGGCGGTCAGCCGACCGGGAGAAAAGCAAGTAGCCGCCGCGACTCGGCTACTGCTCGTGTAGCTCGGCAATTACCAATTCCAACATATCTCCAGTGGCCGGTGGGAGCCTCTGTAACTTGCTGAGGTGACCTCGAATCATCGTTGGGGGTTCATCCCGACGAGGGTCGGGCCCAAGGGGGTAGGAGATTCGGCGCGCTGCGGTAGAAATCGCTTCTCGACTTCATGCAGCCAGGTATCCAGCTCCGCCAGGGCGCGTTCGCATTGCAGGCGGTGACGGACGGCGCGGTCGCGGACTTTCTTTTCCAGCGACGGCAATAAATCGAAGGTGATATTGCCGGGCTGGAAGTCGCGCGCGTCGCTTTGCGTAAGGTAGTTCACCAGCGAACCCAACGCAGTCGGACGCGGCGGGGGCAGCGGATCGGCGCCGCGCGCCAGCGCGCCAGCGTGCAAGCCGGCCAGCAATCCCATGGCAATGGATTCGACGTAGCCTTCCACGCCTGAAATCTGTCCGGCGAAAAGCACCCTCGGGTGCGCCTTCATCTGCAGCGCCGGGGTAAGCAGCGCGGGCGCGTTCAGGTAGGTATTGCGGTGGATTTGCCCGTACCGCAGGAAACGGGCGTTTTCCAAGCCGGGGATCAGGCGGAAGACGCGGTCCTGCTCGGGAAAGCGCAAATGGTTCTGAAACCCGACGATGTTGTAGGAGTCGGCGCGCAGGTTTTCCTGGCGCAACTGCACCACGGCGTAGGAGCGTTGTCCGGTGCGCGGGTCGGCCAGGCCAACCGGTTTCATGGGGCCGAAGCGCAGCGTGTCGCGGCCACGGCGCGCAATCTCCTCGATCGGCAGGCAGGCTTCGAAATAGTTTAGCTTTTCCCAGTCGTGGCCCTCGACCGACTCGGCCGCGATGAGCGCGTCGTAGAAGCGGTCGTACTCCTCGCGCGACATGGGGCAATTGATGTAGTCAGCGGAGCCTTTGCCGTAGCGGGCGGCGAGATACACGCGCGACCGGTCAATCGAGTCGGCGTCAACAATGGGGCTGATCGAGTCATAAAAGAACAGGTGATCGCTGCCGCTGAGGCGGGCGATCTCGCGCGCCAGGGCGTCCGACGTCAGCGGGCCGGTGGCAACAATGGTCACGCCGGCGTTTTCGTCAACCGTAGTGACTTCCTCGCGGATGATCTTGATGTGCGGGTGGTGGGAGACGGCCTCGGTGACCTGCGCCGCGAAGAGGGCGCGGTCCACCGCGAGGGCGTGCCCGGCGGGGACGGCGGCATGCCGCGCGATCTCCATGAGCAGCGAGTCGGCGCGCCGCATTTCCTCCTTGAGCAGCCAGGGCGCGGTGAATTCCGAATTCGACTTGAGCGAGTTGGAGCAGACCAACTCCGCGAAATCGGCGGTCCGATGCGCGGGCGTGGTCCGTCGCGGGCGCATCTCGTAAAGCTCGACCTCGATGCCGCGGCGGGCACACTGCCACGCCGCCTCGCATCCGGCGAGACCGGCCCCGATGATTCTTACTCGCTGTTCGGGCATAAGAGCCTCAACCACGAAGGACACCAAGGATCACGAAGTGATAACTTTCCCTTTGTGTTCCTTCGTGTCCTCCGTGGTTAGATCGTTTTCTGCGAGTTTCTTCAGCGCATCCCCATCCACGCGCATGGTGAGCCACTCGGACAATTTCTTGGCGCCGAGAGCCTCGTAGAAATCAATGGACGGCTGGTTCCAGTCGAGCACCTGCCATTGGAAGCGGCCGCAGTTTTCCTTGACGGCAATTTTCGCCAGATGCACCAGCAGAGCCTTGCCGATGCCGCGTCCGCGAAACCCCGGCCGCACGAACAGGTCCTCCAGGTACAGCCCCGGACGTCCCTGCCAGGTGGAGTAGTTGTAGAAAAAGAGCGCGAAGCCTGCCGGTTGGCGTTCCCAGTCGGCAATGACAACTCGAAACTTCGGCGCCGCGCCCCAGCCGTCGCGCAGCAAGTCCTCGCGACGCGCGACGGCCTGCTCGGGCGCGCGCTCGTATTCGGCCAATTCGCGAATCAACGCCAGGATCAGAGGAATGTCCTCAGGAGTGGCCGGGCGAAGGGAAAGCATGGCGGTATTATACGGAGGCTTCAGGCTTCGGGCGGCAGGCTTCAGGCGGCAGGTTTTAGGTTTTCGGTCTTAAGGTCTTAGGCCGGCATGCGAAGCCCCGCCACCTAAGACCTGAAACCCAAAACCTGAGACCCGATTGTCAGCTATCCGTTGGCGCTCCCGGGGCGCCGCCGGAGCGTTTCTCCATTTCCTGGCGCAGCAGGGCGAGCAGGCGGTCGCGATCGGGGCCGGTCAACTCGCGCTCCAGTTCCTTCAACGCCAGGCCGACCACGTCGTAGTGGTGCAGGCCGGAATAGCCGGCATCGCCGGTAAGCTGCAGCCAGAGCTGGTGCATGAGCGCCAAGTCCTCATCCCGCAGGCGTGGCGCGTGCGGGCCGAGCAGGTATTCCTTGCGGCTGCCGTCGGGCGCGACGATCTCCACGGTGGCGCGCGGCTTGGGCTCGGGCAGGCGCTCCCAGGCGTCGCCAATCAGCTTGGCCTGCTGGTCGGCGGTGAGCCTGGTGGACAGGCCGCAGACGATTTTCGATGCTTCCAGCCGCTGCGCCGTCAGCATGATGGTGTCGAAGACGTCGGTGCCGGGCACTACCAGCAGCGACACCGGCTTGCCCTCTTTTTCCGCGACGGCAACCACCCGCGAGAACAGCTCCTGCTCATAGGTATCGAAGATCTCCTTGGCCTCGTACATGCGGTTGCCGCTGAAGGAGTGTTCGCGCGGGGAGAGGCGCGCGGTCATGACCACGACGTCCTGCTTGGGGGTGTCGGTGCGGCGCAGGATGTCGCGCAGGTAATAGAGGCTGGGATCGCGAACCGGGACGAGCACGTTGCCGGGGCGGACGCGGACTTGCTGGTTATCGAGTTCGGGATCGGCAAAGACGCGGAACTGCTCGAGCACCCCGTGCCTGCCCTTCTGCTGGCGGAGTGTGTGGCGCTCGCTGAAGGTGAAAATGCCAAAAAACACCAGCGAGAAGGCGATTCCGGCGATGGTCGCCTCCTGCTTGGTAAACAGGTTGACGATGGCCGTGGCAAACAGCACCAGCGCAATGCCAACCAGGCCCAAAGGCACTTCGTGTCCGCCAATGCGTAGGTTGCCGGGCACCTTCCACTCGCGGTTCTCCGGCTCGGTATAGCGGAGTACGAGGACAGCCAGCGCCTTGAACGCGAAGCTCCAGATCACGCCGAAAGCGTAGAGCGCGGCCAGCAGGTACACGTTGCCGCGGCTGATAATGATGGTCAGGATCTGGAGGCCGACCACCATGTTGATCAGGCGGAAGCTGGTGCCGTAGCGCTTTTGCGGGCGCTGGAACCAGGGCATCAGGACGCCGTCTTCGGCCAGGCGGTTGAGCACGCCGTTGGCGCCGACGATCGCGGTGTTCACAGCGCCCGACAGGATGAGCGCTCCAACCAGCACCACGAAGCCGTGGAAGATCAGCTTGGGCAGCTCGGGCCCCGCCAGGTAAATGGCGATGCCGCCGATGAGGTTGGCGAAAAAGTTAGGACGGACATCGTCGGGGATGATCATGACCGCGAAGAACGAAACCAGGCCGGTGAACAGCAGGCTGTACAGGAAGATGACCAGCCCGGCGCGTTCCAGGTTCTTGAGCTTGGGACTCTCGATTTCGCGGTTGACCTGGGCGAGCGTTTCCTCGCCGCTCATGGCGAGCACGGAGTGCCCGAAGCCGACCAGCAGGATAATCAGGGTAATGCTCTGCGCCCACGTGCCGCGCAACCAGCCCCAGGTTTCCGTGTCCAACTTGAAATTGGCGTGCGACGGCAGCGGCGGCAGGTGCGAGCCGCGGCTGATGATGGTGATCAGCGACCACGCAATCAAAATCACCACCATGACGGTGGTGATTTTCATGATCTGCATGGCTTTGTCGCTGGACTCGTGCATCCCCTGGATGTTCTTCCACCAGAAATACGCGCAGACAATGACGGCAAAACCGGCGGCGAAGTAGTCCTGGTTGAATTTGACGCTGTGGCCGGCGTACTTGGCCAGGTCCTCAACAAAGCCCGCCAGGTACTGCCCGGCCGATACGGCGCTGATCGGGCCGGTCAGGATGTAGTCAAACAGCAGGGCCGAAACCGAGAACTTGGCCAGCGTGGGGCCGAGCGCTTCCTTGACCACGCGGTACACGCCGCCACGCACGAACATGCTGCTGGATTCGATATAGATGGCGCGCACGGCGTAGCTGAACAGCATCACCGCCAGGATGAACCAGGGCGCGCTCTTGCCGATCACCTTCTCCGCGTCGCCGCCGGCGTAATACGCGGACGAACCGAGGTCCGCCAGGACCACCGCCGCCACTCGCCAGAAGCTGATGAAGCTCAGCATCACCGTGGTGGCGATGAACACCGGAACCGCCGGGCGTTTGATCTTCGAATTCTCGGCTAGCGACATGAAATCGTGACTATCAGCTTCCTGGCGAATTCCTTGGTGCATTAGAAATCAAAATGGCGGATAAGGGAAACTGCAAGAGAGTTGCGCGGTGTGAGGCGCCGTGGGCGCGTGGACGCAATTTTCGATTGGCGATATTCGATTTGCAGACGGCATTGACCAGGCTTTAGCAGGCTGCTGAAAAACTCCGAGTGAAGCTCGTTTTGAAAGGGCGCGGCTTCAGCCGCGCCGCAAGAGCCCTTTATCACTGTCATTCCGAGGGGCTTCAGCCCCGAGGAATCTCATTTTCGTTCCACCTACGCGAGTTTTTCAGCAGCCTCTTAGATCACAATTCGGAAATCAAAAATGTGACCGTGCTCAATCGGCAATCGGCAATCGGAAATCGGAAATGGTTTTCTATCCCCCGGCCACCACGTAGGTTCTGGTGATGCGGTCGTGCCAGCAGAGTGTGTCCTCGTCGAGCAGGGCCCAGACCAGTCCGAGTCCGAGCGACAGGGTTGACAGCACCATGGCGACGCAGCGGCCGCGGCGGGCGTGGCGGCGCGCCGGCCCACCGTCAAACGTGATCAACCGCAGGTGCGCCATCTGCATGCCCGGTGTGATGCCGGCATAGACCAGGAACAGGTATTCGTAGATTGCCCAGAAGACGCAGGATGCGGCCATGGCGAACAGGAACCCGGCTCTCGCCGGCGGCATCGGCACCCCCGCCTTGAGCACGATCACGACGAACACCGTCGCTCCCACCAACACGATCAAGGCGTCCAGCAGGCCGGCGAAGACGCGCTGCGACATGGGCGCGACCTGCAGGGGCAATTCGAATTCGACCGCCGGTTGCTCTTCTTCCGGCGCCACGCTGATATCCGAGAGCGGTGAGGCGGTATCGACCTCTTCCGGCGCTTCCAGGATGCGCGGGCGGTCCATGATCGGCTCCGCCAGTTCCTCGATGGACGGCGGCATCACCGGCAGCAACGCCTGGCGCGGAAACTCGATGATCTTGGATTCCTGAGCTTCCTCCACCTCCTGCACCCCGAGTCCTACCTCGCTGGTCTCATCGCCGGCCGGTTCCGCTCGGTACTCGGTACCAGGTACTCGGTACTCTTCTTCCCGGCTGCCGGAGAGTTCCCCAAGCGTCATCTCGCGGTTGACGGCACGCTCGAAATCCAGCGGCAGCGACCGTTCGCGAATGGGACGCCGCCGGCGCGCGCGGTAACTCTCCACCCGCGACGCCACTTCGTTTCTCCAGAATGCCCCTTCGTCCACGCCCCGATTCGCCTCCCGCGATTCCGCTCCGCCCTGCGCTCCTGCCAACTCGGTGCCCCGGATCTGCCCGTCTTCGGCATACGTGGGAGGCGCACTCGCCATCGCCGCCACCAGATTCCACTCCGGCTCGCGCTGCCGTTCGCGTGCCGTCCCCCCGGACGCGCGCACGTCTTCCAGGCTGGCGGAGAACCGCTCCTCGCTCAAGTCATATTCTTCGGGATCGATGAGGGAGGAAGCCGCGCCCGCGTGGGAACACGTACACCCTTCGCCGCACAAGGGACACGACATCGCCGGGTTGGAGAACGCCGAGAGCGGCGGAGTTCACTGGCCGGTTCCAACCTCCGCGCCCGACAATCTTTTCATCGCGCGGCTCGCGTGGTACCTTGCCTTTTCACCCGAGACCGACGGCTGATGACACTCCGCTCCCGAATCCTTACCACGGCAGTGCTGGTTTGTCATCTTCTGCTGCTGCCTCGGTTAGTAACCAGCGAGGCGCTTCCTCAACAAGTCCCCAGGCTCCAGTCGCCGGTCGCCGGCCAAGAACAGCAGCCGCCATCGACCGAGAGCCTGCCCCGAGCGCAGCGAGGGGACCGTCGACCGTCGACCGCAAAGCCCCATTTCGCCGGCCCCAACGAACCCGGCGAAGACGTCACCATCCAGGCGCTGCAGCAGGAAAAAGCGGGCGACACTTATCACCTGCGGGGCGACGTGGACATCCGCTTCCGCCGGTTTGTCCTGCGCGCCGACGACGTGACCTACGACACCGCGACCGGGGAAATCACCGCCACCGGGCACGTCGTTTTCGATGGCGGTCCCCACGATGAGCATCTCGAAGCGGACCGCGCCACCTACAACGTTCATGCCGACAGCGGGAAGTTTCACGATGTCCGCGGCACCACCGGCGCTCGCTTTCGCGGCAAACAGGTGATTCTGACTTCCTCGAACCCTTTCTTCTTCACCGGGTCGCTGGTGGAGAAAACCGGCCCCGACCACTTTGTGGTGCACCATGGCGTGGTCACTTCGTGCCAGCTTCCGCATCCCAAGTGGACCTTCGAGGCGCAGAAAATCACGGTGGATGTGGGCGAGGAAGCCCGCATGTACCACAGCACCTTCCGCCTGGGCGGCATCCCGATTTTCTATTTTCCCTACGTCCAGCATCCGGTGGACCGGTTGGGCAGGCAAACCGGGTTCCTGATTCCCACCATCGGGCAATCGTCCACTAAGGGCACGCTTCTGGGCGAAGGAATCTATTGGGCGATCAACCGCGAAATGGACGCCACCATCGGCGCCGAGTACTTCTCGCACCGTGGGTGGTCGCAGCATGGCAGCTTCCGCGCCCGCCCCACCGACAACTCCTTCTTCAACGTCAATTATTTCGGCGTGCTCGACCGCGGTATTGGCACGCCCAAGGTGGACCAGGGGGGCGAGGAAGTTCGCGCCAACGGAGAAATCCAGTTGCCGCACGGCTTCCGCGCCGTCGCCGACATTGATTACCTCAGTTCGTTCGTGTTCCGGCTGGCCTTTTCCGAGACCTTCACCCTGGCCGTGAATTCCGAAGTCCGCTCCAACGCGTTTCTCTCCAAGGCGTACAACGGGTACTTCTTCAATCTCGATTTCGCGCGCTACCAGAACTTTGAAAGCACCACGAGCGGCGACCTGGTGACCATCCTGCACGCCCCCGCCCTCGATCTGTCGAGCGTGGACCATCAGCTTGGGCGCTCGCCTTTTTTCTGGTCCTACGATGCGGCGGTGCAGGGCGTGTCGCGGCGCGAGCCGCAGTTCGTGACCGCGCCGCTGGTCGGGCGGGTGGACGTCGAGCCACGCCTGGCGATGCCGCTGGTCGCCGGCGGATGGAGCTTCCGGCCCGAGATCGCGCTGCGCGACACCTACTACACGCAGCGGCTGGCAACCTCCGGCGTGCCCACCAGCGGCATCGGCGCCATCCTGGACGACGATGTCAACCGGCGCGCCGTCGAAACCTCGCTCGAGATACGCCCGCCCTCGCTGTCGCGCATCTTTCAGAAAACGGTGAAGGATCACGTCCTCAAGCACACCATCGAGCCGCGCATTGTCTATCGCTACGTCGCGGGCGTCGACAACCTGCCGGCCATCATCCGCTTCGACGCGCGCGACATCCTCAGCAATACCAACGAGCTCGAGTACGGCATCATTCACCGCTTGTACGCCAAAGGCACGAAGTCCACCGAGTGCACCAACGCCGCCGAGCAGCCCGAGCAGGCGCCGCTGGCGGTGCCGCTGCCCGCCGCCCCGGAAGTGAATCCGCGGAAAACTGTGGCCGCCGCGCGAGGCTGCCAGCCGGGCCCGCCGGTGTCGCGCGAGGTATTGAGCTGGGAAATTGCGCAGAAATATTTCTTCGATCCGACCTTCGACGACGCGCTCGTCCCCGGCCGGCGCAACGTGCTGACCACGACCGCGGAATTCACCGGGATCGCCTTCCTCACCGACCCGCGCCGCTTTTCGCCGGTGATTTCCCGGCTGCGCGCCTACCCCGGCCGCGCCACCGAGGTCGAGTGGAAGCTCGACTACGACACCAAGAAGGGATTCATCAACGCCAGCACCACCCTGGTGACGCACCGCTTCGCCGATTTCTTCATCGCCGGAAGCCACGCCTACCTCAACGTGCCGGGAGAAATATTCGGTTCCACAACCGTCGCCGGGCCCGCCAAGTTCAACCAGTTTCGCTGGCTGGTCGGATACGGCCATCCCAACAAGCGCGGCATCAGCGCCGCCGCCAATGTCGGATTCGACATCAACACCGGGTTCCTGCAGTACTCGGCGTTCCAGAGCAGCTACAACTGGGATTGCTGCGGCGTCAGCTTCGAATACCGGCGCTTCGCGCTGGGGTCGGTGCGCAATGAAAACCAGTTCCGCTTTTCGTTGTCGCTCACCAATGTCGGGACCTTCGGTACACTGCGGCGCCAGGAAAGACTGTTCTGATTTGTGATTGAGTGATTTGCGCTTGCGATTGAGCGAGTAGGTGATTCACCGCAAGAATCACAACATGATTTCTTGTATCGTCCCACGATGCTTAATTTCGGCCAAGAATGCCCGGAAACCGCGGTATAATGCATGTCATATGGCGAGAGGCTGGGAATCGAAATCCGTTGAAGCGCAAATTGAAGAAAAATCAGAAGCGATAACCAAAGCGGTAAAGACCCGGACAGCCGATCAAGTCCAGCACATCATGGAAAAAAGAACCCTGGAGCTGGCCCGCGCCAAGGTCGCGCATGAGCTGGCATCGAGCCAGAACCCGCGCTACGCGCAAATGCTGCAGCGGTCTCTGTCGGAGCTGGACAAAAAAATCGCGGCGATTGACTAACGCCGCGCTCGATTCAATCACGTTCTTCGCGCCTTCACTGACGACTGAAGACTGACGACTGAAGCCTGTCCTAAGCCAGCTTTCTATCCAGCAGGTCGGCGCCCTCCTCGGTGCTACGGTAGGTCACGGTCACGCGCCCGCCGACCGGGAACTGGTCGCGCACGTCGCCCTTAAAGACCAGCATGCGCGGGCTGGCGCCGTCGCGCAGCGTCACCAGGCAGCGGTTGGTTTGCCCGATGCCCGACTCGTAATACGCCACAGTCTCCACCACGCCCGATTCCCTCACCTCGCCGGTGGGCATCACCACGTAGGTGCGCCCGGCACTGACAGCCACCATGCCCGGCTCACGGCTCTTGCCCAGCAGAGGGATGGGCAGGCCGCGGTCGCGCAACTCCAGCAGCACGTTGATGCCGAAGATCCCCGAGATGGTCAGCAGGATCAGCGACATGAAAAGGTTGTCAACCGTCAGTTCGGGGTTGACGTAAATCAGCCCTGCGATGCCGAGCAGCGGCAGCACGGCCAGGATCATTGACAGCAACAGCAGCATTTACCCCACCCCCAGAAGATCTTCCAGGCCCTTCTCGTTGATCACATTTACCCCGAGTTCGCGTGCTTTGTCCAGCTTCGAGCCCGGTTCGGCGCCGGCGACAACATAATCGGTCTTCTTGCTGACCGAGCCGGCCACCTTGCCGCCCGCATCCTCGATGAGTTTCTTGGCCGCGTCCCGGGTGTATTTTTCCAGCGTTCCCGTGAGCACAAACGTCTTGCCGGCGAGCTTGGTTCCGCGTTCCTTTTTCTTGCCCTTGAATTGCAGGCCGGCCTTGCGCAGGCGCTCCACCAGTTCGCGGTTTTTCGGCTCGACAAAAAATTCCCGGATGCTGGCGGCGATTCGCGGCCCGACTTCCTCGACTTCCTCCAGCTTTTCGATCGCCTCGGCCTCGTCGGGCAACGTGGCCGCGGTGATTAGATCGTCGAGCGACCCAAAATGCTGCGCCAGAAATTCGGCCGTACGCTCGCCGACGAAGCGGATGCCCAGGCCATAGATCACGCGCTCCAGCGGCAGCTTCTTGGACGCTTCAATCTCGTTGAGCACGTTCTGCGCCGACTTGTCGCCCATGCGCTCCAAGCCGAGCAGCTTGTCCTTGTCGAGGTCGTAAATGTCGGCCACGCTGCGCACCAGGCCGCGGTCCACCAGTTGATTCACCAGCGCATCGCCCATGCCCTCGATGTTCATCACCCCGCGCGACGCGAAGTGCAAGATGCTCTCCCGCAGCTTGGCGGGACAATTGGCGTTCACGCAGCGGTGGTCGGCCTCGCCCTCGACGCGCACTACGTGGCCGTCGCATTCCGGGCAGCGCTCCGGCATCTGAAACTTCTTGCGTCCCCTCGGGTGGTCCTTGTCTTCCACCACCTTGACCACTTTGGGGATCACGTCGCCGCCGCGTTCCACCTGCACCCAGTCGCCGATCTTCACTCCCAGCCGTTCGATCTCGTCCATGTTGTGCAGCGTGGCGCGGCTGACGGTCGTTCCCCCGATCGGCACCGGCTGCAGCCAGGCCACGGGAGTCAGCTTGCCGGTGCGGCCGACCTGCACCTTGATGTCCTCGATTTTCGTCACCCCGGCGCGCGCGGCGTACTTGTAGGCGATGGCCCAGCGCGGCGCCTTGCCGGTGAAGCCGAGTTCGTTCCACAGCGCGAGGCGATTGACCTTCACCACGATGCCGTCAATCTCGTAGGGCAGCGAATCGCGCTTCTCTTCCCACTCGCGGATGAATTCCCAGACTTCATCAATGTTTTTCGCCAGCTTGCGCTTCGGGTTCACCTTGAAGCCGGCGGCGCTCAGTGCCTCCAGATCTTCCCAATGCTCCTTGCCGTAGGCGCGGCCGTTCACCAGCAGGAAGTAGGCGTAGAAGTCGAGCCGCCGCAGCGCGGTGACATTGGGATCGAGCACGCGCACCGCGCCCGCCCCGGCATTGCGCGGGTTGGCGAACCTGGCCAGCCCCTGGCGCTCGCGCTCTTCATTCATGCGCTCGAACGCCTTGCGCGGCAGGATGACCTCGCCCCGGACCTCGAACTCCGCCGGCAGCTTGTGTGGCCCGGGTCTCTGACCCGGGTTTACCACCAGCGGCACCGAGCGGATGGTGCGCACGTTTTCCGTGACGTCTTCGCCGATCGAGCCGTCGCCGCGCGTGATGGCTCGCTGCAATCGCGAATTTTGTGGCCCACGCGCGTGCGCGTTTTCCGCGGCATAGCGCAGCGCCATGCTGAGGCCATCCATTTTCAACTCGCAGACATAGTCGATGTTCTGCTGCTCGCTGAGTTCATGGACGCGCCGCTCCCAATCGCGCAGCTCCTGCTCGTTGTAGGCATTGTCGAGCGAGAGCATGGGCGAGGAGTGTTCCACCTTGACGAAGCCCTCGCGCGGCTTGCCGCCCACGCGCTGCGTCGGCGAATCGAGCGTAATCAACTCCGGGTGCTCCGCCTCGAGCTTCTTCAGCTCGTTGACCAGGCGGTCGTATTCGGCGTCGCTGATCTCGGGAGCGTCGAGCACGTAGTAGCGGTGCTCGTGGTAGCGGATCTCTGCGCGCAAAGCCTCGATTTTTTGCTGCACCGTTTTGGCGGCGGTGGCCATAGTTCGATTATAGAGTCCCGCGGCATCAGCTCCGCACGCCCGAGCGCCAATGACTTGGTGTGCCTTCGTGTCCTTTGTGGTTTATCTTCCTCCGTGCCCTCTGTGGTTAACTAAGGCCTCCCGGTGAAACGCGCCCTGCTGCTCTATAACCCGGAATCCGGCCGGCGGCGACGCCACCGCCTCGCCGACGTGCAGGCTGCCGCCGCGGCCTTGCAGACAGCCGGTGTGGAACCCATCGTGGAACCGACCAGCGCACCGGGCAGCGCCGCCGTGCAGGCGCGCGCAGCGATTGGCCGCGGGTGCGACGCAGTCATCGTCTGCGGCGGCGACGGCAGCGTGCACGAGGTCCTCCCCGCGGTGGTTGGAACCCCGGTCGCGCTCGGCGTTATTCCGCTCGGCACCGGCAACGGCCTGGCGCACGATCTTGGCCTGCCGTTCGATCCCGCGCAAGCGGCGCGCCTGCTGGCCTCCGCCGGCACGCGGCCCACGATCTTGCTGCGGGTCGAGTCCACGCGCCCCGGCGGCGCCCGCGATTCCCGCTCCTGCATCGTCGGGGCGGGGGTCGGCGCCGACGCCTACATGGTTTACCGCCTCACGCTGCGGTTCAAGGAGCGCTGGGGCATGGCCGCGTATTACACCGAATCCACGCGCCAGTGGCTGACGCACGATTTCCCGCTGTTCACCGCCGAGTTCCGCCACCACGGCGGCGAGTGGCGGCGCGAACAGGTCTCGCAGGTGCTGGCGGTCCGCATCACTTCCTTCGGCGGCCTGCTCGACAAACTCGCGCCCGGCGCCGCGCTCACTCGTCCCGACTTTCAGTTGGTCCTGTTTAAGACCCGCAGCCGCCTCTCGTTCCTGCGCTACATGATCGGCGTGTGGAGCGGCCACCCGTACTCGGGCTCCGAGATCGAGATTGTGCCCTCTACTGAGTGTCGTTGTCTGCCGTTAGTCCAACCCATCAGCCGTCGACCGTCGACCGTCGGCCGTCAACTGCCGCCTCGTATTTACGCCGAAGCCGACGGCGAGTTGCTGGGCACGCTGCCGGTTTCGTTCTCCATGTCGAAGGAGACCGTGAACCTGCTCGTTCCCGCCACCGCGCCCGCCGCAACTGCTGTGCTATAGTCCCGCCCGGCATGTGGAAAATTTACGCGTTTGCGCCGCTGCTCCTGACGGTTTTCGCGCTGGTGCATTTCTTCAAGCGCGGCAGCGGTAATTACCTGTGGGTGTTCCTCATCCTCTTTCTCCCAACTATCGGCCCGATCGTTTACATCATCGTCGAGGTCCTGCCGGAGCTGCGCGCCGGCCACGCTTCTTCCGGCTGGATGGTGAAAAGGAAGCGCATCAGGGAACTGGAAGCGGCCGTGCTCGACAACCCTTCCGCCGGCAACTACGAGGAACTCGCCGACCTTCACCTCCAGGACCGGAACTACGCGCGCGCCCGCGAGTGCTTCGATCGCGCCATTTCTTCCCGCACCGACCTGCCCGATCCCTTCTATGGCCGCGCGATTTGCTCTTTGCACCTGGGCGACATGCAGAAGGCGGTCCCCGATCTGGAAGCAGTCCTTGCGACAGACCGCAAGCACGACTACGGCCGGGCCATGGGACTGCTCGCGTTTTGTTACGCGCAGACCGGCCAGGCGGACGCGGCGGAAAAACTGTTCCGGGAGGCGCTGACGACCTCCACGCTTTCGGAAACTCAATTTCGCTTCGCCGAGTTCCTCGCGGCGCAGGGCAAGTCCGACGAGGCGCGCGAATGGGCGCAGCGCGTCGTCAACAAGCGCGCCACCCTTTCCGGCCCGCTCCGCCGCGCCGACGCGCACTGGATTCGCCAGGCCAATTCGCTGCTCAAGCAACTCAGCGTCTCGCCCGCCGCGCGCCGTTGAAGCGATCGGCCATCGACCAAAGCCTGCCCCGAGCGTAGCCGAGGGGACCATCGACTCGTTACAATGAATGTGTGGGGATTTCGGAACAATACGATGTGGTCGTGGTCGGCGCCGGGCATGCCGGTTGTGAGGCCGCGATGGCCGCCGCGCGCATGGGCCTGAAGACCGCCCTGTTCACGCTCAACCTCGACCTGATCGCGCAGATGTCCTGCAATCCCGCGGTGGGCGGCATCGCCAAGGGCCACCTGGTGCGTGAAGTGGACGCGCTCGGCGGCATCATGGGCGAGGTTACCGACGCCGTCGGCATCCAGTTCCGTCTGCTCAACACCTCGCGCGGGCCGGCCGTTTGGTCGCCGCGCGCGCAATGCGACAAGCAGCAGTACCGCTTGCAGATGCGCCAGGTGCTGGAATCGCAGCCTAATTTGAAAATCAAGCAAGCGGAAGTGGTCGATCTGATTGTCGACGGTCCACGGTCGACGGTCGACGGTAACAACTCCGATCCGGACGGCCGTCAGCCGTCGACAGTCGACCGTCGACGCTGTTCCGGCATCGTTCTCCGGGATGGCAGAACAGTCGGTGCGGAGGCTGTGGTCATCACCACCGGCACGTTTCTCAATGGTCTGATCCACTGCGGCGAGCAGCAGATTCCCGCCGGACGCAGCGGCGAACCACCCTCGGTTCTGCTGGGCGAGAACATCAAGAAGCTCGGCCTGCGGGGCTGCCGGCTGAAGACCGGCACGCCGCCGCGCCTCGACGGCCGCACCATTGACTGGTCGCGCTTCCAGGCGCAGCCCGGCGATCCCGACCCCACGCCCTTCAGCTTCCGCACCCGCCGCGTCACCAACGCCGGCCGCCAGGTGCCGTGCTACATCGCGTTCACCACCGAGGAGACCCACCGCGTCATCCGCGAGAACGTCCATCGCTCGCCCATGTACAGCGGCCAGATCAAATCTATCGGACCACGATATTGTCCTTCGATTGAGGACAAGATCGTCAAGTTCCCCGACAAGCCGACGCACCAGCTTTTCCTCGAGCCCGAGGGCCTGAACACGCACGAGATTTACGTCAATGGCATGGCCACCTCGCTGCCCTACGAGGTGCAGGCCGCTATCCTCAAGACCATCCCCGGGCTCGATCAGGCCGACATGCTGCGCCCCGGCTACGCCATCGAGTACGACGCCATCGATCCCACCGAACTGGAGCGCACGCTCGAAACCAAGCAGATCGCGCGCCTCTATCTCGCCGGGCAAATCAACGGCACCAGCGGCTACGAAGAAGCGGCGTGTCAGGGGATCATGGCCGGGATCAACGCGGCGCTGGCGGTGAAGGCGGAGCCGCCGCTGGTTCTGGATCGCACCGAAGCCTACACCGCCATCCTGATTGACGACCTCATCAGCAAGGGCACCAACGAGCCCTACCGCATGTTTACCTCGCGCGCCGAGTTTCGCCTCCACCTGCGCATTGATAATGCCGACCGCCGCCTCACCGCCTACGGCCGCCGCGTCGGCCTGATCTCCGACCAAGCCTGGCTGGCGTATGTCGCGAAGCAGGAACGCATGACGACGCTGAAGGAAGTGCTGGAGAAGACGAAGCTGAACGGTGAAATGCTGGAGATGATCGAGAGGTCGACAGTCGACGGTCGACAGTCGGCGGCCGACGTGGTTGAAGATGCAGACACCGAATCAACCGGCTGTCATCCCGAGCGAGAGCCTGCCCTGAGCGAGTCGAAGGGGCGCACGCCCGAGTCGAGGGACCCCTACACGCTCGATCTCTCGGCCAACCTCGGCGCTCCTCTTGCACAATTGCTGAAGCGCCCCGAGGTCACCATCGAAAAGCTGACCGACACCTTGCGCAATCTTCTTCCCGATTTCTTCACCCGAGCGGCCGTCGACCGTCGACCGCCGACCGTCGACTTTCCGGGCACTGACGATTGCCTGCTCGTGCGTCAAATTCCCGCCTTCCGCGCGCGTCCCACACCGCCGGCCCCCAACGCTCTCCCGGCGGAAGTCCGTAACGAGCTCAAGTCGGTGGAAACCGAAATCAAATACGCCGGCTACCTGGGCCAGCAGCAGAAGGCGATCGAGCGCTTGAAGAAGGCCGAGCAGCGCACCATTCCGGACTGGTTCAATTACGGCTCGGTCAGCGGCCTCTCCCGCGAGATGAAGGAAAAGCTGCAGCGCGTGCGCCCGCGTACCATCGGACAGGCTGGCCGCATTCCAGGGGTCACGCCGGCGGCGGTGTCGCTGATTAACGTGTACATCGAAATTCAGGCGCGCCGCGCACAACAGGCTCCCACTCTTTCGTCGGACTAGGTACTCCCACGCTGAAACTAAAGCTCTATACTGAAACTGTTCATGTTCATCGGACATTTTGCCGTCGGCTTCGCCGCGAAAAAGTTCGCGCCGCGCGCCAACCTGGCCGCGCTGCTGGCGGCGGCGCTGTTTCCCGACATTCTGTGGCCAGTCTTCGTGCTCGCCGGATGGGAGCAGGCCCGCATTGACCCCGGCAACACGCGCTTCACGCCGCTGGACTTTGTCCGTTATCCCTGGTCGCACAGTTTGCTGATGGCGGTGGTCTGGGCGACGGCTTTCGCGCTGGTCTTTTACGGCATCACGCATTACCGGCGAGGCACCGTTGTCATCTGGATTGGCGTCGTCAGCCACTGGGTACTGGATTGGATCAGCCATCGTCCCGACATGCCGCTTTACCCCGGCGGCCCGAAACTTGGGCTCGGACTCTGGAACTCAATTCCGGGGACGATGATCGTGGAAGTGGCGATGTTCGCCGCCGGCGTCTATCTGTACGCGCACGCCACGCGGGCCTTTCACCTCAGCGGCCGCTATCTGTTGGTGGCTTTTGTGGGATTGCTGCTGGTTCTGTACGTCGCCGACCGCTACAGCCCGCCACCGCCGAGCGTGGCCGCGATTGCCTGGACCGGCATCGCCGCGGCCGTCATTTTCCTGCCGTGGTCATGGTGGATTGACCGGCACCGCACGAGTCACTGGTGAGGACTATCCGGCCGAGCCTCGCGCCAGCGCTTCGTATTCTTTGTCCGCCCCCGGCGACACCAGCACCCACAGCGTGTAGACCCCGAGCGCGGTTCCGAACGGAATATTGATCAGCGAAATCACGCCGAGCACGATCGCCAGGATGCGACCCCAATCCTGGCGCTGGAGCAGGCCGAGACCCGCCGCGATCCCCGCCGCTGCCTTACACAGCAGCACGACTGCGATGGCCGACAGCAGCGGCCGGATAAACATGGGCGGCCCTCCATGCATGGAGGGGAGTCCCAAGGGCCCGAAAATCGTGCGCGCCACGATCATCAAAATGACGCCACCAAGCAGCGACAGCGCCGAGTACGCAATCCACAGAATTCCCAGCAGATGGGCATGGCGCGCCACGCGCCCGCTTCCTGCCACCACCGGCCCGATCACCTGTTTACTGCAGCGCGTACAGTAGGCCTGTCCGGGCTGCAGCGCCGCGCCGCACGCATCACAAAACATTCGCCAAGCCCTCCCCTCGGCTTCACCACCAGATACGCGCCCACGGTTCCAAAAGTTCCGTCATCAAGCCGACGTACGCATCCGTAGCCATCAACATGGATCGGAGAAAGTGAGGTCCGATCCGTGTTCATCCGTGGAAATCCGTGGTTCAGTTTTTCCGTAGCTATTCGCGAATTTTCCCCAGCGCGCGCTCCGTCGCTTGCAGCAGCGCCTCCGGCCCGACCGGTTTTCCCGTCGCATGCACCATCCACAAGTCGGGCGCGACGCTGCCGAAACTCGCCATGCGCTCAAATTCCGGCCCAATTTTGCCCGCCTTCTTGATCTGCTCTTCGATCTGGAAGGCGATCATGTGCCCGATCGGATAATCGGGCAGGTAGAGGAAGTAATCGATCATGTGCGAGTACACGCCCAGCAGCACCACATCGCGCTTCTTGAATATCGGCGCGTAGTACTGGTTCCATGTGTCCTTGGCCATCTGCACCGTGGCCTCGCGCAGCTCCGCCGGAGTGGCATTGGGATGGTCGTACATCCAGTGCCACGCAGCCATGTCCACCAGCGCCACGCCGGCAATCTCGTACGTGCCCCAGAAGTCGTTGAGCGTGCGCATCGCCTCATCTTGCGCGCTCGGCGCTTGCAGGCCCAGCAACTCCAGGTCGCGCGCCTGAAAGACAAACGCCAGCGCCTCGGTGAATGCCGTGTTGGGCACGCCCGAGAGCAGCCACTGGTCAACGTCCTTCATGGAAAACGTCTGCTCGACGTTGTGCCCCATCTCATGCACCGCGATGTTGAAGCCCTTGTAGTTCATGCCCGACTTCTCGATGCGCGTGCGCAGGTGGACTTTGGCGTCGCGCATGGCGGCGCCCATGGCGTGCCCGGAGCCGCGCGCCGGGTCCACGATAATATTTTGCGCGACGTATTGCGCGCGCTCCGGAGAAAATCCCAGTTTCACCAGCAAATTCGGAATGTCTTTGCGATACGCCTCCGCCGTCGGGTACCGCTGGCGCACGATCTCATCGAGTTGCGCCTCGGCGTATTCCGACTTCGGCCGGAACCCCGAGTACCACACGTCGAACGGCTCCAGCGGCCGCCCCAGCCGCTTCTCGATCAGCGCCGCGACTTTCGGCACGAGCGGCGAGCTGACGATCTCCACCAGCATCTGGCGCACGCGCGCTTCCGGGATTTCGCGGTTCTCGTCGAAACGGCGCGCCATCAGCGTTGGCGCCGTCGGCGAATACGGATCCATCTTGCGCGCCGCGAAGTACGTCTTCTGCAGCGTCGCGTAGCGCGTGTCCGGCTCGCGCTGGTTACTTGTGTGGCTCGGGTCTGTGTGGCTCGGGTCTCCGACCCGAGTGGGCTTGAAGTCGCTGTCCTTCACCGCCGCCGGCTTCACCTCGTTGGTCCACGGATTCCAGTCCACCTGCGGATTGTTGACGACGGCCTCCGGAATGGTCTGCGTCACGATCCGCTCAAGCACCTGCTGTACCGTGCGCTGCCGCGCCAACCCGTTCTGCGCAGCGTCATAATCCGCCTTGATTTCGTCTCTCAAATTCCAGTGTGACAGCAACCGCATCCCTTTCGGAAAAAGTCTCACTTCACTCTTGTCATTCCGAGCCGCAGGCGAGGAATCCGCTTTTGCCGTCGACTGTCGACCATCGACCGTCGACTGCTCCCCCACCACGTGGTACATCCAGATGTTGTACTCGGAAACGTAGTGATCGGCTTCGGCCTGCGCCTGCGCAATCGCCTGGTTCACCTCCGCCGGCACGCGCTTGGAGAACCGCTGCGCCAGCCGCGCCTCCGCCCACTGGCGCCGCGTCCAATGCTGCCCCTGGCTCAGCCGCTGGTCGAGGGTGGTCAGCGGAAAATTCAGCAGCACCACGAACGCCAGCTTGTTGCGAAACATGTCGTCGGTGACATGCGCTCCGGCATCGAACCCGGCGAAAGTTTCGTCCAGCGGCAGCATCGGCCCCAGGTCCAGATCGGCCTGGGTACGCATCTCGCGCCCGATCTCCTGCAGGTGACCTTCGAGCTGCTCCATCAGTCTCTCGAAGCGCGCGAATGTGGTATCGAGCGTTGCCTGGTCACCGGCAAAGTTGGCCCGCACGAACGCCTCGAACGCCGCCTGATCTCCATCTTCCGTCCGCCAGAACTCGCCCACCTGCTTCAGCCCGCGACGCGTCCGCTCGCGCTGCCCTTGGCCATACTTGGCGGCCAGTTCGCTTTCCATCGTTTTCTGTGCCGCCGCCAGCCACGCGACTTGTGTGGCACGGGTCTCCGACCCGTGGTCCTGCGTCCTCGGACTCTCAATCGCCGTGCGCATTGCCTTCTCCTGTCCGACCACCGTGCCGCTGATCGCCACGCAAACCAGTATGACTAAGATGCCGCCGCGCCGCATTTCTCCTCCTTATCAAGCGGCCCAGTATAAACAAATAGTTGTGTGCGAATGACCGCGTCGGTGGTGATCTGAGCTATTCTCGACAATCTTCCGCCGCGCGCATACAGTGACGCCATGCGTATGCTGCTTCTCGTTGTTATCGTTGCCACAGGGCCGCTCTTATCGATTGCGCAGTCTGCCCCCACGCCACCGCGAAAGGGAACTGTGTGCTGGCCGCTTAATTTCGCTGGCGTCACCGTCGGAGTAACTACAGATGCACAGGTGCAGCGTCTCCTCGGCACCGGCGTGTTTCGACCGAACGAAGGCCACACTGGAGGCCGCTATTTCGTCGACACGAAGCACACGGCGACGCTCCACATCGTTGAAGGCGTCGACCGAATCGTCGAGGAACTGACATTCATCCAAGGTGTGGACGGTGCAATCAAAGGGAGTGAACGTAACGCTGCTGTGAGCAAGTGGTTCGACACGCAGGAAGGTTTCGGCAAGTGGCACGAGCTGCATTTGGGCTCGTCCAAAAGCGATGTGCTCGTTAACTTGGGGGAACCGCAAGAGAGAGTCAGCGCGAATCGATGGATCTATGAGTCAGCCTGCAGCTGTGAAATCCCAGAATATTTCACCGTCTCGTTCAAAGACGGCCGC
The DNA here is from genome assembly GCA_020072845.1 of Terriglobia bacterium. NCBI lineage: Bacteria > Pseudomonadati > Acidobacteriota > Terriglobia > Terriglobia bacterium. Next base: position 400,385 of record JAIQGF010000011.1, on the reverse strand, counting down.
GTAGTCGAACTTGCCTTGTCCGAAGAAGAATAGAACCTAACTGATCTATCCCCTTATCACCAGTCACCTTTTTCCGCTTATAATTGTTTCGACTGTGAAATTGCACTCGCCATCCCGCCGAACATCCCCGCGCTCCTAGCGCCGCGCCCTCGTTTCCTCTAAACTCAATATTTTCAGCCGTACTCGCGGAGTTTCTCCATGGCAGACAGCGTCGAAGTGAAGGCCGGCATCATCCACATCAAGCTGCCCGACGGCAGCGTTAAGGAAGTGCCCAAGGGCACCACTGCGCTCGACATCGCGCGCTCCATCTCGCCACGCCTGGCCGACGCCGCCCTGGCGGCCAAGACCAACGGCAACCTGATTGACCTGACCAGGCCGCTGGAGGCCGACTCCGAACTCCGCATCCTCACCGACCGCGATCCCGAAGCGCTGCAGGTTTACCGGCACTCGTCCGCGCACCTGATGGCCGCCGCCGTGCTCGAACTCTTCCCCGAGACCAAGCTCGGCCACGGTCCCGCCACCGAGACCGGCTTTTTTTACGACTTCTACCGTCCCACCCCCTTCACCCCCGAGGACATGGAGAAGATCGAGAAAAAAATGCAGGAGATCGTCGCCCGGAACGAGCCCTACGCGCGCGAGTGGCTGCCGCGCGTCGAAGGTCTGGAGAAGTTCAAGGGCGAGGGTGATTTCATGAAGTGCCACTTCATCGAACAGTTCACCCAGCCCGACGAAAAAATCTCGCTCTACAAGACCGGCAAGTTCGTGGATTTCTGCCGCGGGCCGCACATCCCCTCCACCGGCAAGATCAAGGCCTTCAAGCTGCTCACCATCGCCGGCGCCTACTGGCTGGGCGACGAGAAGAACCCGCAGCTCCAGCGCATCTACGGCACCTCGTTTTTTTCTCGGAAAGAGCTGGACGAATTCATCAAGCAGCAGGAAGAGGCCAAGAAGCGCGATCACCGCGTGCTGGGCAAGCAGCTCGACCTGTTTTCCATCCAGGAAATCGCCGGGCCGGGGCTCATCTTCTGGCACCCCAAGGGCGGGCGCATCCGCAAGGAGATGGAAGACTGGATGCGCGATGAGTATCTCCGCCGCGGTTACGACCTTGTCTACACCCCGCACGTGGCGCGCGTGGATTTGTGGAAGACTTCGGGCCACGAAGGCTACTACGCGCAGAACATGTTCACTCCCATGGAGCTTGACGATTCCGACTACCGCATCAAGCCCATGAATTGCCCGTTCCACATCCTGATCTACAAGGACCAGCTCCGCTCCTACCGCGATCTGCCGGTGCGCTTGGGGGAGCTCGGCACTGTGTACCGTTACGAGCGTAGCGGCGTAATGCACGGCCTGCTGCGCGTTCGCGGCTTCACCCAGGACGACGCCCACATCTTCTGCACTCCGGAGCAGATCGAGGACGAGGTCGTCGCCTGCATGGACTTCGCGCTGGAAGTGCTGCGCGTTTACGGCTTCGAGAAGTTCCAGGTCGAGCTTTCCACCTGGGACCCCAACGACCGCAAGAACTTCTTCGGCCGTGCAGAGCAATGGGAGCTGGCCAACAAATCGCTGGAGAGCGCGCTCCGCCGGCGCAACATCGAGTACAAGACCATACCCGGCGAAGCCGCATTCTACGGCCCCAAGATTGACGTCAAGCTGGTGGACGCCATCGGCCGCCTGTGGCAGCTCTCCACCATCCAGTTCGATTTCTCGCTGCCCGAACGCTTCGCCCTGGAGTACGTCGGCGAGGACGGCCAGCGCCACCAGCCGCTGATGGTGCACCGCGCGCTCTATGGGTCGATTGAACGCTTCTTCGGCGTGCTCATCGAGCACTATGCGGGCGCGTTTCCCACCTGGCTGTCGCCGGTGCAGGTGGCCATCATCCCCATCAGCGAACGCCACGCGGAATACGCGAACAAAATCGGCGACGCCTTGCAGGCGGACAATGTGCGCGTCGCGGTTGACCAGCGCAATGAGAAGATGAACGCCAAGATCCGCGAGCACGCGATGCAGAAGGTCCCGTTCCTGCTGGTTGTCGGCGACAAGGAAGCGGAAGCGAATTCGGTGAACGTTCGCACCCGCGGCAAGGAGAAGACCGAAACTGTTCCGTTCACTGAATTTCAGGCGCGGTTGCGCAAGCTGATTGTGGATAAATCCGCAACTCTGGACTGATTGGGCACGTAGGAGTCTGTGTGAGAACTCACTTTCGGGAAGCGAAGTGGTCCAAACGCACTCATAATCCAGCCGCGGAGCGGCGGAATTCGTTAGCCCAGCGCGGCAGCGCTGGGAAAGGTGGATCGGAATTATCGAGCGCCAGCGGCGCGGCACGGTTCTCTCACAGACTCGTAGGAGTTGGGAATCCGGTTCAAGGCACAAGGCTCAAGGAGAAACTCAATCGCCTTGAGCCTAGCGCCTGAAGCCTGGAGCCTTGATGCGTGAAGACCTCGTCCAAATCCTGGAATGCCCTGAGCTGGGCGCGCTCCATCTTCATCTTCGACCCGCTCATTTACCTGTACACCGCCGTTCTTGGCATCCTTTCGCTGTTGTCGTCGCTGTTTGACCGTGACGGCCGCATCCAGCACGGCTTTGCGCGGCTCTGGTCGCGGCTGATCCTGCACACGGTTTTCTCCCCGGTAAAAGTCACCGGCCTGGACCGCATCGATCGCGCGCGCCCGCACGTCTTTGCCGCCAATCATATTTCCGCGCTCGACATCCCGCTCCTCTACGAGCACCTGCCGTTCCAGTTCCGCATCATGGCGAAGAAGGAGCTGTTCCGCTACCCGTTCATGGGCTGGCACCTGCGACGCTCCGGGCAGATTCCCGTGGACGCCGCCAGCGCCGCAGCTTCCATGCGCAGCCTGATGCACGCCGTCCGCAGCCTGCAAGGCGGCATGCCGCTGGTGGTCTTTCCCGAAGGCGGCCGTTCTCCCAGCGGGCAGGTCCAGCCGTTCATGGGCGGCGCGTTCTACATCGCCATCAAGGCCGGCGTGGACGTCGTGCCCATGGCGATTGTCGGCTCTTATGAAGTGCTTCCCATGAACAGTTTCCACATCCGTCCCGGTCCCATGGAGCTGGCCGTCGGCGAGCCCATCTCGACTGCCGGCTACAGCCTGCGTGACATGGACGTGCTTGCCGCCCGCGTGCGCAAGGCGGTCGAAGACCTGTACTATGCCCGCTCCCGCGTGCCCGACCCGCGCGTTTCCGCCGGAGCCACGACGGGTTCATGACCGGCCCTGGTTGGGTTTACACTGGCCACTGACCACTGAACACTGGCCACTTTATGCGACCCCGCATCGCCATTCCCGTCCCGCACTCCGAGCACGATTACGCGCAGCGTGCCCTGGTGCAATACGAGCAGGCAGTGCGCCAGGCCGGCGGCGAGCCCATCGCGGTCCCGCTGGAATGGACGAACCAGCAGATCGCGCAAGCGGCCAAGCGCTGCGACGCCATCCTCCTGCCCGGCAGCAAGGCCGATCTTGACCCGGAAAAATACGGCGCGGCGCGCGGCCCGCACACCGCCCCCGCCGATCCCGCCCGCGACAACGCCGACGAGCTCCTTTTGCAGGACGCGTTTAATATGCGCAAGCCCATCCTCGCCATCTGCTACGGATTGCAGGCGCTGAATGTCTGGCGCTCGGGAACGCTGGCGCAGCACCTCACCACTGGGATCAATCACGCCGTCGGGCGCGAACAGCCGCGTGCGCACACCGTCACCGTCGAGCACGGCTCACGACTGGCGGGAATTGTCGCTCCGTTCAAGGAGTTCGCCGCCGGACTTTGTGGCTACACTCAAGACAAGCCGCAGCAGAGAATTTCCCTGGTCGTGAACTCCAGCCACCACCAGGCTGCGGAGGTCGTGGGCGACGGCCTGCGCGTGGTCGCCCGCGCCGACGACGGCACCATTGAAGCTCTCGAGGGCACCGAGCCCGATCACTTCGTGGTCGCCGTGCAGTGGCATCCGGAACGCAGCTTCGCCGATGACGAGCCCTCGCGCGCCATCTTCCAGGCCTTCATCCAGGCCGCGCTCCTGCGCCACGACCAGCCGCGCACGCCGGTGCCGGATTTCGAATCGTTGCCGAAATAGCTGTCAGCTATCAGCCATCAGCTCTCAGCCTCAGCCATTGCTTTCACCGATATCATCCCGAGCGAGGATGCGCCACCGAACCAGCGCGCCCGCTGGAGCCTGCCCTGAGCGCGGCCGAAGGGCCGCGCGGGTTGGCGGGGCCCCCGCGGCGCGCCGGTTTTGCGCGCCGTGGGGTACTTTGGCGCATCCGAGTCGAGGGACCTTGTGTTTCTGCGCCGCACGCACCCGCAGGTAGGCGCAGCAACCCTCTACAATCCGTTGCGTCCTTCGCGTCCTTTGCGGTTCAATGTTCGCTTATGCCAAACGGAATCACGCTTTCCCTGCAAGACCGCATCGCCATCATCACCGGTGGCTCGCGCGGCATCGGCGCTGCCACGGTCAAGATGTTCGTCGCTGCCGGCGCCAGGGTCCTGTTCAATTACCGGAAGAATCGTACGGCCGCGGAGCGCGTCGTCAGCGAATGCGGCAGAAACAAAGATCGCTGCGCCGCCGTTCGGGCCGATCTGCGCAGTGTCGAATCGGCGCGCGAATTCGTGGAGCAGGCCACCCAGCGCTTCGGCGGCCTGGACATTCTCGTCGCCAATCATGGAATCTGGCCGCCGGAAGACGTTGCCGTGGACCGCATGAGCGACCGCCAGTGGCATGACACCATCGCCATCAACCTCGACAGTGTTTTCGGCCTGGTGAAGCATGCGGTGGCGCAGATGAAAAAGCAGGCGCGCGGCGGGCACATCGTGCTGGTCAGCTCCACCGCCGGCCAGCGCGGCGAAGCCTTCCATTGCGACTACGCCGCCACCAAGGGCGCCGTCATCAGCATGGTCAAGGGGCTTTCGACCGAACTGGCGCGCGACCTCATCCGCGTCAACTGCGTCGCTCCCGGATGGGTTGCAACCGACATGGCCGCGCCCGCGCTCAATGATCCCGCCACCCGCGATAAAGTGTTCGCCACCATCCCGCTGCGCCGCGTCGCCACGCCGGAAGAGATCGCCGCGCCCATTCTCTTCCTCTGCACGGAACACGCTGGGTTCATCACCGGCGAAATTCTTAATGTCAACGGCGGCGCGGTGTTGGTCGGATAGTCTTCGGTCGTCAGTCGTCAGTCTTCAGCACGTGGGATAGTGTCCCGTCGTCGATTGTGCAGCGCCCGAATCCCGCTTTCCTGACGACTGAAGACTCAAGGCTGAAGACTCCGGAACAGCTATTGCGCCCCGCGAGCGTCTAAAATAAGCACTTCACCTATGAAGCCTTCCATCGTCACCGTGCTTTTCGTCGTGTGTGCTGTTGCAGCCGCCGCTCAGGCCGTCCCCCAATCCTCTGCGCCCTCCGCGTCCTCTGCGACAAGTTCACCGCAATCCTCGCAGGATGCCAATGCGCGCCAGGCCCGCTCGCTGCTCGAGGAATGCATTCAAGCCTTGGGCGGTCAAGCCTGGCTCAACCTTCAGGAGATGGAGCAGCAAGGGCGTGCGTACGCCTACTCACACGGCCAGCCGAACAGTCTCGGCACCCTGTTCTGGAGGTTTTGGAAATATCCCGACAAGGAGCGTATCGAGCTCACCAAGCAGCGCGACGTGGTCTTCATCAACGTCGGCGAGAACGGGTACGAAATCACCTACAAGGGCACAGCCGCCATGGAACCCGATCAACTCGCCGACTACAACCGCCGCCAGCGCCATTCGCTCGAGGTCGTCCTGCGCCAATGGCTGAACCAACCGGGCATCGCGCTCTTCTACGACGGCCCCGCCGTGGCCGAGCAAAAGCCCGCCGACTCGGTCACCATCCTGACCGCCGACAATGATTCCGTCACGCTCTTCCTCGACAACCACACCCATTTGCCGATCAAGAAAATGTTCGAGTGGCGCGATCCGGCCGACCGCCTGAAGAACGTTGAAGGCGAGATCTTCGACAACTGGCGCCTCGAGCAGGGCATCATGACGCCGCACAGCCTGCTGCGCACCCACAACGGCGATACCACCAACCAGCGCTTCATCACCAACGTGCGCTACAACGCCGACTTGCCCGACTCGCTGTTCCAGGCGGCCATCACCTACGACCCCAACAAACGGCCGGCAAAGCGGCGCTAGAAGGCTTTAGGCTTTAGGCTTTAGGCTTTAGGTTTTAGGTTTTAGAAATTCCACATTTTAAATTGGAAAGCCTAGCGCCCAAAGCCTAGCGCCGAAAGCCTGCTTCAACGCCTGCCGATGCCGGTCCAGCTCTCGGAGATCACGATGGAGTTGCCAGGATTCTGCGGATCGTACCGGACGGAGGCGGACAGGCCCAGCTTGAAGGAGTGAATGTCAAGCAACTGGCGCAGGTGGGTGATGTCCTGCGACGCCTCGTACGACACGCCGCCGACATCGTAGGAATAAATGAGCAGTTGGGTGGGGCCGTGGCCGTTGGCGCTGATTTCCTGCACGTCGAGCACGGTGCCGTCGCAGATGCGGCCCATTTGCGCCAGGCGTTCGCGGCGTTGCCGCTCCCGCTGTTCGGGCGTCATGCGGTGGCTGCGGATCCACTGCCACACCCCCGCGGCAGCCGCGGCCGCTCCTGCCGTCACCGCCGCATACATACGAAGCGCGCTCATACGAATCTCAGGAACAAACCGGCCGGTCCTGCGTGCAAAGTATTACGTCCCCCGACGCCAATGGATTCAGCTTACCTCTTAGATGCCGGATATGCGAGGTTACGATTCGGGTGCGGGGTGGACCACACAAAAAAGCAAACGGCGCGACCTGCGCCGCGCCGCGTCGAACATCCCCGCCCTGGTCATCCCTTTGCAATCAGATCCGCTTCCGCCAGCGCCTTCACCTTCTCCCAGTCTTTCAGGAACGCGTCGAGCCCTTTATCGGTAAGCGGATGCTTGATCATCAGGTCCAGCACCTTGAACGGGATGGTGGCAACGTGCGCGCCGGCCATCGCCGCTTCCACCACGTGCAGCGGATGCCGCAGCGATGCTGCCAGCACCTGCGTCTTGTAGCCGTAGTTGTTGTAGATGTGCACGATCTGGCGCACCAGGTCCATGCCGACGTGGCTGATGTCGTCGAGCCGTCCCACAAACGGGCTCACGTAGGTGGCGCCCGCCTTGGCCACCATCAGCGCCTGGTTAGGCGAGAAGCACAAGGTCAGGTTGGTGCGAATGCCTTTCCCGGCAAGCGTCTTGCAGGCTTTCAAGCCTTCTTTCGTGGTGGGTAGCTTGACCACGACATTCTTGTGCCAGGTGGCGAATTCTTCGGCCTCGCGCACCATGCCCTTGGCCTCCAGCGCGACCACTTCCACGCTGACCGGCCCGTCCACGATGCTGCAGATCTCCAGGATCGTGTCCTTGAACGGCTTGCCTTCTTTGGCGATGAGCGATGGGTTGGTGGTGACTCCGTCGAGGATGCCCATCGCATTGGCCTCGCGGATTTCGTTCAGGTTGGCGGTGTCAATGAAGAACTTCATATGGAACTCAATTATCGCCGATACCCATTGGGTAATTTCGTAAATTTGTAATTTGGCAATTTCGCAGGACGAAGGTCTGATTTTCAAGTTACGAAATTACCAAATTACACAATTACCAAATTGCGCGATTGCCTTTCTACTCGTCTACGACGGAATTGCGCAGCGTGCCCACGCCCGGAATGGTGATTTCCACGACATCGCCGGCGTGCAACGGCCCCACGCCTTCGGGCGTTCCAGTAGCGATCACATCGCCGGGCACAAGCGTCATGGCCGCGGTGATGTGGCGGAATATAACATCCAGCGGGAAGATGAAATCGGCGGTGGTGCCGTGCTGCCGAACCTCGGAATTGATGCGGGTTTCCACCTCGATCCCCGCCCACGGATCCAACCCGTCCACCACCACCGGGCCGACGGGAGTGAAGGTGTCGAAGCCCTTGGCGCGAGCCCACTGGTTTTCTTTTTTCTGCAGGTCGCGCGCGGTGACATCGTTCAGGATGGTATAGCCGAAGATGTAGTCGCGCACGTCCTCGCCTTCGCGCACGCGGTAGCAGGTCTTGCCGATCACCACCGCCAGCTCGCCTTCGTAGTGCACGTTCTGCGACAGTTTGGGCAGGCGGATTTCCGCGCCGGGGTCGGCCAGCGACGACGGCGGCTTGAAGAAGATCAGTGGCTCGGTGGGAACCTCATTCCCCAATTCGAGCGCATGCGCCTTGTAATTGCGCCCCACGCAGACGATTTTCGACGGCAGCACCGGCGTCAGCAGCTTGGCGTCCTCGAGCGGGATGGGATCAATGCGTTTCGAGGCCGCGTCTTCGTCGGGAATGCGCGCGCACGCATCGGACTTGAAGACGCGGGTGATCAGCTCCCGCCCCGTGGACCCTTCGGTCTCCACCAGCGCGAATTGAGGTTCGTTGTTGATCAGCAGTCGGCAGTATTTCATTTCAATCCTTTAAAGCCTCTTACCGCAAGGGACGCTGAGGACCGCAAAGGAAAATCAATACTAAACATGAGCTCAGAAGTTGTTCATCGAGCGTTTGATTCCGTCTTCCACTGATAATTCCGCGGCAATCATGTTTTGCGTTCCTTTGCGTACTTTGCGGTTCAATGTTTCTTACGGCACCCTCTCAGATGTTTCGTCGGACCGCGGACTCTCGTTCCCTCGCAGATCCACCGCCGTTACAGCATAGAAGTATTGGTGTCCCGACGTCACCTCCCGGTCGCGGTAGGCCGGCGCCTTCACCAGCTCGTTGTTGACCTTCACCGGCGGCTGATCTGCCTGGCGCCGGTAGACGTTGTACCCGGCGAGATCAGCCTCGGTGTTCGGCGCCCAGGTCAAATCCACAAACGGCGGCTGGCCAACGCCGCTCGCCACCGCTTGTAACCCCGCGGGCGCGGCGGGCGGGAAAACGTCATGCGTGACGACCTTTGCCTCGGGCGTCGGCTCCCCCGGCACTTCAACTTGGGTTCCGCCAGGCCTGGTTACGGTGGTTATCGCAACGACGCGGTAGAAATACGTCTTCTCCCACTCGAAGTTCGTGTCCGAAAACGCGAACTGCTTGCGGGCCATATTGATTTCAGGCGCTTCGGCCATGGCCGGACCAAGATCGACGTCTCCGCCCCCTTCAGCGCGGCGGAACACGTGGTATGCAAAGCTGAGGTTCGCACTTCGGCGTGCGGCAACACCATATCCTGTCCAACGCAGAACAACGGCATCGGAGGTGACATTCGCCTCGACGCTGCCGAGCGGTTCCAGCGTCGGCGCCAGCGGTACCTCCACCTGGTTCGACAATCCCGCGCTGCGCCCGCGCGCGTTCAGCGACTCCAGTGCGTAGGTCGCGAAGCCAGTAAGATTCTGCTGCTGTAAATCCATCGGCAGCGTATCCGCGTAAACCCTCTGCTCCGGTTTGGCGCCCTTGGCCACTGCCGGAACGGCTGGCAACTCCGCCACTTGCGGGCACTGCACCATGGCCGTGGTGTTTACGCCGCGGCAAATGCGCACCGGGCCGGGATGACGGATGTTCTGCTTGTCGGTGGTCTCGCGCGGCGCGGTCCAGATGAGCGTGACCTTGTCGCCCTGCCGGGTTGCCGCCAGATCCGTCACCGGATGCGGCAATTCCAACGACGGCGGGCGCGGCGCGCCTGGCGTTCCGCACGCCGTCAGACACAACATCCCCGTCAGCCCGAGATGAAGCTGCCATTTCATGAAAGCAAAACAGGGTAACAGAGGATTTGTAATTGGTAATTTCTAATTTGTAGTTTCCACGCCCATGAATTTCTGGCTAAAGCAAAGGCCCGGTTGCTCACCGGGCCAAATTACAAATTACAAATTGCAAATTACCAATTCCAGGCGGAACTCATTGCTACAAAATATACCTGGACAGGTCCTGGTCCTTCACAATCTCCGCCAGCATCTTGCGCACGTAATCGGCGTCCACGGTGACGTTCTTTTCTTTCATGTCGGGCGCTTCGAAGCTGATCACATCGAGCACGCGCTCCATGATGGTGTGCAACCGCCGCGCGCCGATGTTCTCCGTGCCTTCGTTGACCCGCGCCGCGAAATTTGCCACTTCCTCCAGCGCGCCCGGCGTGAATTCCAGTCTCAGGCCTTCGGTCTCCAGCAGCGCCGTGTACTGCTTCACCAGAGACGACTTCGGCTCCGTCAAAATCTTGATGAAATCCTCAATGGTGAGCGATTGCAATTCGACGCGGATGGGAAAGCGGCCCTGCAGTTCGGGAATCAGGTCGCTTGGCTTCGAGACGTGGAACGCTCCCGCGGCGATGAACAGGATGTGGTCGGTGCGCACCATGCCGTAGCGCGTGTTCACCGTGGTGCCTTCGATGATCGGCAGGATGTCCCTCTGCACGCCCTCGCGCGACACGTCGGGTCCGTGGCCGCTTTCCCGCCCGGCGATCTTGTCAATCTCGTCGAGGAAAACGATGCCCGACTGCTCGACGCGCTCCACCGCGATGCGCGTCACCTGGTCCATGTCAATCAGCCGCTGCTCTTCTTCCTGCACCAGGTACTCAAAGGCCTCGTTGACCTTCATCTTCCGCTTCTTGGTGCGCTGGCCGAAGATGTTGGGCAGCATGTCCTTGATGTTGACGTCCATCTCCTCGATGCCCTGGTTGGAGACGATCTCGAACGCCGGAAAGGATTTTTCGCGCACATCGAGTTCTACGATGCGGTCGTCCAGCTTGCCTTCCCGCAACTGCTGGCGCAGCTTTTCGCGGGTGCGGGAGTTTGATTCGCCGGGATGAATGACCTCGATGGCCCCCGACCCGCCATCCCCGCGCGGCGTACTGCTGAACCCGACGTTGGCGGGCAACAGCAGGTCGAGCAGCCGTTCCTCGGCGTTCAGTTCGGCCTTGTCCTGCACGTCCTCCAGCTTTTCCTCGCGCACCATGTCAATCGCGATCTCGACCAGGTCGCGGATCATGGACTCGACATCGCGCCCGACGTACCCGACTTCGGTGAACTTCGAGGCTTCCACCTTCAGGAACGGCGAACTCGCCAGCTTCGCCAGCCGGCGCGCGATCTCGGTCTTGCCCACGCCGGTCGGGCCGATCATGATGATGTTCTTGGGAATGACCTCTTCCGCCAGCTCCGGCGTGAGTTTCTGCCGCCGCATGCGGTTGCGCAGCGCGATGGCCACCGCGCGTTTGGCCGCGTTTTGGCCGACCACGTACTTGTCGAGCTCGGCGACGATTTCCCGCGGCGTCAGCTCGTCCAGTCCGATACTTTCTTCTTCCGCGGTTTGGGGTAGATAAATAGCCATAAAAGCAGTTTCAAAGTTTCAGTTTCAGTTTCAGCCGGCGCGGCCCGCGGCTTTCGCTTGAGCCTTGCGGCGGTAAAATTTCAGGCCGGACCAGGTCTCGTCAATGGCGCAGACCTTCACGTCCACCCAGCCCAGCGGCAACCCGATTTCCCGCACCACATCCTCGGTCAGGTCGGTGGCCACGCCGGATGCTTTCTTCGGCCACGAAACCCATACCATGCCGCCGCCGGCAACACGTTGCAACAGCGGCGCGAAAGCATTCTTCAACTCGGCCGCACTCTTGACGAAAAGCAGGGCGAAATCCACATCCCCGGCGCGCACCGTTTTCGCTTCGGCGGCCAGTTCCGAGATATCAAACCCGCCGGGCCGGTTCACAAACTGTACCCGGGCGCCCGGCTTGATCCCGAGCTTCTTCACCAGCGGCGTTCCCGAATACCCTGCCATCCTGTCATTTGTAATTTGCAATTTCAAATTTGTAATCTGTCGGACGTGCCGGATGATCGCGCAACAGCAAATGCCCACAATTGCAAATTACAAATTGCAAATTACCAATTACAAATCCCCCTACAGCTCCTCGAAGGTGAACTGCTCATTGGTATAGATGCACATGCGGCCGGCGATCTTCATCGCTTCCTCGGCGATCATGCGCGCCGACAGCCCGGTATGCGCTGCCAGGGCCTGGGCTGCCGCCTGGGCATACGGGCCTCCGCTGCCGATCGCCGCAATCCCGGAATCGGGCTCGATCACGTCGCCCGCGCCGCTGATCAGGAAAGTCTGGGTGTGGTCGGCCACCAGCAGCAGCGCCTCCAGGTGCCGCAGCGCCTTGTCGGTACGCCAATCTTTGGCCAGTTCCACCGCCGCCCGGCCCAGGTTCCCATGGTATTGCTCGAGCTTCGATTCAAAGCGGCTGAACAGCGAGAAGGCATCGGCGGTCGACCCAGCGAACCCGGCCAGGATCTTGTCCTGGTAAAGGCGCCGGATCTTGCGGGCCGAGTGCTTGACGATGCTTTCCCCCAGCGTGACCTGGCCATCCCCAGCCATGACCACTTTGCCATCCTTGCGGACGGACAGCACGGTCGTGGAGCGGATTTTCGGGAAATGGCGGTCGGATACTGCTCGCGGCGCTTTCATTAGAGCTGATTCGATTATAGCAGCCGCAATACCCAGCGTTCCGCGCGCAAGTCCGGCGTGGACTTCAGATCCTCAGCTTGAACCTGTCGGAATCGGTGTGGGGCTCCTGCGGAGCCTCGTCGTTTTCGTTGCGGTAGGACCGGCCGTAGAATTTGACTTCCGGAATGGCGGAGGTCTCCAACTCGCCGTCCGCTTCCGGATGCTCCCACTTGCGATGGCGGCGGTGGTGATACAGCGATCCCAGCCCCAGGTTTTCTCCCGCGTGCCCAAAGCCGAATAGCACGAAAAGGAACAACAGCGCCAGCAGCTTGCAGCTATTGTCGAGGTAGCGCCACATGGGTTCGTTCGGTCCAGGCACATTCCAGGTGGCGAGCATCAGTTGAACCATGTACACCGAGCCCAGGAGGGAGATGGGGCGAACCGCCAACCCGAGCACCAGCCCCACACCGATGAACAATTCGGTGAAGCCGACCAGCACGGCGTACCCGCCCGTATGCTGCCAAATGAAGGTGTCGAGGAACTCGCCGTAAAACCCCACAGCGGCGCCGTGGGTCGCTTCCCAAACAAAGTGCGGGAACTCGACTTTGGCGAATTCCCATGACGAGATCTTGTGTGCGGCGGCGAACAGGAACAGGACACCCGTCAGGATTCGAACTACGGCCAGCGTCTTGCGCAGCCGCGAGTGTGAATATGCCATGGCAGCTCCCGGCGTCCGGAGGCAGGCTCTCCTGCCCCCATCATCTAGCCATTCCGTCCCGGAAACCAAGACATTTCTGCACCAAGATTGTTGCAAATCTTTGTACCAACATCATTTGCAAGGCTTTGCACTGTCAGCAGTTGGCGCCGATTCGCGGCGGCGCTGAATGGATGGGGTGGTTATCAGGACATTACGACCCCGGTAACCAGCCGGGGTGGGACGAATGCTGCCGCATCGTCCTACTGCTACAATTTCCGGTTTTGCGGTGCGCCCGACGCAACTCATGGAAACATCGGAGAGAACATGCGCGAAGTGATCGCCACCACCAAAGCTCCCAAAGCTATCGGCCCGTACTCGCAGGCGATTCGCGCCGGCGGGATGGTCTTTTGTTCCGGCCAGATCGCGCTTGATCCCGCCACCAACCAGCTGATCCAGGGCGACATCGCCGCCCAGACCGAGCGCGTGCTGAAGAACCTCTCGGCCGTGTTGTGGGAGGCCGGAAGCAACCTGGATCAGGTGGTCAAGACCACCGTCTTCCTGAAATCCATGAACGATTTCGCCGCCATGAACGAGGTTTACGGCAAGTTTTTCACCAAGCAGCCGCCGGCCCGCTCCACGGTGGAAGCGGCCCGCCTGCCCAAGGACGTTCTGGTGGAGATTGACGTAATTGCCGTGTTGTAGGCGATTCAGTCGGGTTTCTTGCGTTGCCCGATAACGCTGAAGGCAAGCAGCGCCAGCCGTTGTTCCCGCAAGAGATTCAGAAACTGCACACCGATCGCTCCGCGACGGCAATACCGCACCAGTGCCTTCACATGAATCGGCCCGCCCGGTATCCGCAACTCCAGTGACACGATGGTGTCCACGGCGTAGGGTGCGCTGCTCAAGAAACACATCCCGTCGTCGTTGATATCGGCGGCCAGTCCGAAGTGAGTGGCCATGCCTTGCCCATGCATGAGGGGGAACCGCACCAGCCAGCGTGGCGAAGCGCGATCTTCATCTGTCTCCCTTTGTGCCGGCATCAGAACCCGACACGCCAGCGCGAAACTGTCCACTTCCACCAGGTCCATACCCTCTCCTCCCACAGGAGCTACGTGGGTCCAACCTACCTGCACTTGGATGGCGCAACAACGTCACGCAGGTAACAGCTTCGCCGTCGGACAGGTAACGGTACCGAGGTGGAATTGACTCCGGAGAAAGCAAAACCGGCCATTGCGGCCGGTTGACTAATCCATTTTCCGTGGTTGCCCAGATCAAGGTCGGTCAGCGTCACGGCCCTAACGCCTGAAGACTGACGACTGGAGACTGGCGACTGGAGACTGGCGACTGGGTTACGCCTTCACTACTTTCCCGCTGCGCAGACACGACGTGCACACGTGCAGCTTCTTGGTGGCGCCCTTCACCTTGGCGCGCACCGGGCGCAGGTTGACGTTCCAACGCCGCTTGGTGACGTTGTGGGCGTGGCTGATGTTGTTGCCGAACTGCGGTCCCTTGCCGCAGACATCACAAATTTGTGCCATGACTGCTCAGAATCCTTCCATTCCCAGTGGGGCAAAACATAGATTTTACAGGAGCTGCGCTGATTTGGCCAGCAGAGCACGATCGCAGGTTAGAATCAGAAGAGCGGATGAAAGCCGAACCGAACGCAACAAAGCGACGCAAGAAACTGACGCGACGACAAGCGGCGCGAAGACTAGCCGACATCATCCTTGAGCACTTGTCGCAGTTCCCTGTTGAAGAACAGCACCGGCGAATCGACGCCTTCAGCAAGTCCGTTGATCGGCTTCGCGCCCGAAAATCCAAGACTCAGAATACGAGCACCACACGCTAAGTTGGCCACGCGATGCTCGCTTTCGCCCTGTGCGATACTAGCTCCATGCCTCCCGCAGCCCAGCCCAGCCCCAAGTCGGTGAAGGTTCACCTCTCCACCGGCGCCGGCATGGACATTGAGTGGATGGACGGGCACAAGAGCATTTACACGTTTCAGTACCTGCGCGATGCCTGCCCCTGCGCCCTGTGCAACGACGAGCGCGTCAAGCAGAACCGCGAACCCGGCGAGCGTCCCAAGCCCGCTCCCGGCGTGCTGCCCATGTACACTCCACCGCCGAAAGCGACGGTCGCCGAAGCCGTCGGTAAGTACGCCATCCGCTTCACCTGGAGCGACGGCCACGAGCACGGCATCTTCTCCTGGGACTTCCTGCGCGAGTTCTGCCCCTGCCGCGAGTGCTCCAGCCTGCGCCGCGAGATGAAACCGCCGGACGCAGGCGTCACGCGCACGGTGCCGCACTGAAGGTGAGGCGTTTAGCGGGCGTGAGCGGAGCGGGAGCCCGTTACCGAAATCCCGAGCGAAGCGAGGGACCTCCCACGCGTTAAACTGGTGTCAGTGACTTTCCTCGACGAACTCAATCCCCAGCAGCGCGAAGCGGTCGAAACCGCCGACGGGTCGATCCTCATCCTCGCCGGCGCCGGTTCGGGCAAGACCCGCGTCATCACTTACCGCATCGCGCATCTGATCGAAAACCTGGGAGTGCAGCCCGAGGCCATCCTGGCGGTCACCTTCACCAACAAAGCCGCTTCCGAGATGGCCGAGCGCGTCGAGCACCTGGTCGGCGGACGCTCCTTCGCCAAGCCGTGGATCTCGACCTTCCACTCCATGTGCGTGCGCATGTTGCGCCGCGACATCGAGGCGCTGCGCGTCAACAATGTCGGCTACCGCAAGGATTTCGCCATCTACGACGAAGCCGACCAGCAATCGCTGGTCAAGCAGGCCATCCGCCGCCTCGGCCTTGACGACAAGCAACTCACGCCGCGCTCCGTGCTGGCGCGCATCTCCTGGGCGAAGAACCACATGCTCGACCCGCAGGAAACGTTTCTGCAATCCTCCGACCCGAAATCGGAGCAGGTGGCGCACGTCTACGAGATCTACCGCCAGGAATTGCGCAAGGCCAACGCCATGGATTTCGACGACCTGCTGTTGGAGACCGTGCGCCTGCTCAAGGTCGCCGAACCGGTGCGCCATTACTGGAACCGCCGCTTCCAGTACATCCTGATTGACGAGTACCAGGACACCAACCGCCCGCAGTACGAGCTCATGCGCCTGCTCGCCGGCGAGCGCCGCAACATCTGCGCCGTCGGTGACGAGGACCAGTCCATTTATTCCTGGCGCGGCGCCGACATCCGCAACATTCTGGAGTTCGAAAAAGATTTCGGCGACGCCAAGATCATCCGCCTGGAGCAGAATTACCGTTCCACCCAGAACATCCTCAGCGCCGCTAGCGCCGTGGTCGCCAACAACGTCAAGCGCAAGGGCAAGAACCTGTGGACCTCGCGCCAGGGCGGCAACAACATCGGGTATTACGAAGCCCCCGACGGCGAGAACGAAGCCCTGTTTGCCGCCGACCTTTTCTCCAAGTACCTGCAGCAATCGGCGCAGGAGGGCATGGATGAAGCCCGCGCCCGCGCCGCCGTGCTCTACCGCACCAACGCGCAATCGCGCCTCTTTGAAGAGGCGATGCGGCGCTACCAGTTGCCCTACCACGTGGTCGGGGGATTCTCGTTCTACGAACGCGCCGAGATCAAGGACATGATCTCGTATCTCAAGGTCGTGCAGAATGCCGACGACTCCATCGCGCTGATGCGTGTCATCAACACCCCGGCGCGCGGCATCGGCCGCACCACGCTCGACACGCTGGAGCGCATCGGGCTGGAAACCGGAACTTCGCTGTGGGGCGCGATTGGCAACGCCATTGACGGCGTGCTCCTGCCGCCGCGCGCGGTCGCCTCGCTGAAGAATTTCCGCGAGATCATTGAGGGCGGACGCGCCATGCTCGCCGGCGCCTATGCCCAGTGGCTTGGCGACTCCATCGACGAGAGCCCCAGCGAGCCCGAAGATCGAACCGCACCCGACGCCGCTCCGCCCACCGGCGCCGATGAGTCCTTCGACTTCGGCGCGAATGCGGGCGCCGCCGCTGCCGGCGACTCAGAAGCGAGCGATGTTCCCGCCAGCGGCGACCCGCGTCCCGGCACCACCGCCGAGCTGCTCAAATACCTCCTCGACCGCACCGGCTACATCAAGCAGCTCGAGGAAGAGGACACACCCGAATCGCTGGCCCGCGTCGAGAACCTGCGCGAGCTGGTCAACGCCGCCATGGATTCGCGTGACCGCGGCGAGTCGCTCCAGGAGTTCCTCGACCACGCCGCGCTGGTCAGCGACCAGGATCAGTACGACGCTTCCGCCAAGATCACGCTCATGACCCTGCACTCCGCCAAGGGCCTGGAGTTTCCCCTGGTGTTTCTGGCGGGCATGGAGGAGGGCCTGTTCCCGCACTCGCGGACGTTCCTCAATCCCGACGATGTTGAGGAAGAGCGCCGCCTCTGTTACGTCGGCATGACCCGCGCCATGGACCAGCTCATCGTCAGCCGCGCGCGCTACCGCCGCCGTTACGGCACCGATATGCCGGAGGCATCGATCGCGTCGCGTTTCCTCGAGGAGATTCCGCCGCAATTGCTGGACGACCTGGGCGCGCCGCGGCGTTCCGCCTGGAGCGAAACCGATCGTGCGGCACACGCGCCCTCGCGTGCCGAGTCCGATGACGGCTACTCCTCGGCTCACTACGACTACGAAAGTGAAGACCAGCGCCCGGCGTACCCCCGCCAGCAGCGCGCCGCGTACTCGAATTCGCATCCGACCTACAACTCGATTGACAACATCGCCGAGTTCTTCGCCTCGCGTGGGAAAAAATTTGCTCGGCCGAAAATCGAAGTTCCCGCCGCTCCCGGGCGCACCGGCTTTCGTCCCGGCCAGCGCGTCAAGCACCCGAAATACGGCGAGGGAACGGTGTACAAGCGCGAGGGCGACGGAGACGACGCGAAGCTTACGGTACAATTCCCAAGATTCGGTCTGAAGAAGCTGGTCGAGAAGTATGCGCAACTGGAGCGGGTTTAAGACAGGCTTCAGGCTCTAGGCCTCAGGCTCAAGGCTTCAGGCTCTAAGCCGTGCGCTATGGAATGCAGGCGTCACGACGGTACCAAGCGCGCGCAGCGCGCCAAAGAATGTGTAGCCCACGGCGTAAGCCGTGGGTCAGGAAGTAGCACCAGATCGAGCCCGCTTTAGCGGGCGACAGAAGTTCTAATCCAACTCTAGCGAGAACTCATGAACACGGAAGCACTGTCGAAGGAAGAACGCAAGAAGGTCAAGCGCGCGGCCCGCAAGAAGGCCTCGATTGAGAAACCGAAAAAGAAACGCGACTACGCCCGCGGCTCCAAGAAGCGCAAAGTGAAAAAGATGGTGCGCGGCCAGGCGAAACGTTAACCATCGGCCTTCGGCCGCCGGTACACGGCGGCTGAAGGCTTTTCTATACTGAACTGAAACTGAAACTCTCTTGGCCGACTCAACCGCGACGACCGACAAGAATTCAGCTAAGCACACCGGCTCCCAGCTTCTCGCCCGCAAATCCATCGACAAGCTGATTGCCGACTCCGAGGAGCCCGAGCACCGGCTCAAGAAGACCCTCGGCCCGTGGAGCCTGACCGCGCTCGGCATCGGCGCGATTATCGGCAGCGGCATTTTCGTGCTCACCGGCACGGCTGCCGCCGGCGAACACTTCGAAGTCCCCTCCATCCTGCACGCGCAGGTGCTCGACCTGATCGCCAACTTCCTGCGACACGGATCGAGCGCGGGTGCGCTGATGCACGGTCGCCCGCCAGCCGGCCCGGCCATCGCGATCTCCTTCATCCTGGTCGCCGTCGCCTGCAGCTTCGCCGGGCTGTGCTATGCCGAGCTCGCCTCCATGATCCCCATCGCCGGCAGCGCGTACACCTATTCCTACGCCACGCTCGGCGAAATCTTCGCCTGGATCATCGGCTGGGACCTGATTCTGGAGTACGCGGTCAGCAACGTCGCGGTCGCCGTCGGATTCAGCGGATATCTGAAAGCGCAGCTCGCCGCCTTTGGCATCGTCTTGCCCGATGTCTGGTCCAGCGCCGTGTACGCCTCGGGAAAATTGACCGGTGCATACTTCAATGTGCCGGCGTTTCTCGTCGTCTTCGTCCTCACGATTCTGCTGGTGCGCGGCGTGCGCGAGTCGGCCGAAACCAACAACATCATGGTTGCCGTCAAGCTGACGGCGATCGTGATCTTCCTGATCGTGGGCGGCATGCTGGTGCGCCCGGCGAACTGGCATCCATTCATGCCCTCGGGATTCGCCGGCGTGGTCACCGGCGGCGCCATCATTTTCTTCACCTACATCGGCTTCGACTCGGTCTCCACCGCCGCCGAAGAATCCAAGAATCCGCAGAAAGACATTCCCTTCGGCATCATCGCCTCGCTCATCGTGTGCACAATTCTGTATGTCGGTGTGGCGCTGGTGCTGCTCGGCATGATGAAGTACACCACCTTCACCGAGGGCGCGGCCGCCGAGGCCCCGGTCGCCTACGCGCTCAAGCAGCTTGGCGCCAGCCGCGTGTGGCAGTCGGTCATCATCATCGGCGCGCTCACCGGAATGCTCTCGTCGCTGCTGGTCTTTCAGTACGGCCAGACGCGCATCTGGTTCGCCATGTCGCGCGACGGCCTGCTCCCGCGCATCTTTTCCGCCGTGCACAAGAAGTTCAAGACGCCGCACTGGTCCACCTGGATCGCGGGATTCGCGGTTGGCATTCCGGCCGGAGTCGTGGACATCGGCGACGCCGCCGACTTGTCGAACATCGGCACATTGTTTGCCTTCGTGCTCGTCTCCCTGGGCGTCATCTTCCTGCGCCGCACGCAACCCGACCGCCCGCGCGGATTCCGCGTCCCGCTCGTGCCGCTGTTCCCGCTGATCTCGGTGGTGCTCTGCGGCGGCCTGATGACCGGGCTCACCGTCATCACCTGGATTCGCTTCTTCGTCTGGCTGGCGATCGGCTTGTGCATTTATTTCCTGTGGAGCCGCCGGCATTCAGAGTTCGCTCGGCACTGAGCAACGAACGATGAACACAGAGACACAGAGACAGAGAGAAATACATTTCCGATTGCCGATTGTCGATTGTCGATTGAGAACGCAACCTAAACCCAATCGGCAATCGGCAATCGACAATCTTCAATGTAGTTGCCTTCTACAACTCTTCCGTGCCTCCGTGTCTCCGTGGTGGATTCTGCAATGAAGGCCACGCAAAACCTGCCGCCGACCAAAGACCGTAGGCCATCGGCGTTCATCCGCGCGCTGCCCAAAGCCGAGCTCCATCTCCACCTCGAAGGCTCCATCGGCCCCGACGAGCTCGGCGAGCTGATCCTTCTGCACGGCGGCGGGCCGGTGGATCGCGAGCGCCTGGCGCAGCTCTACCGGCACAAGGATTTCACCGCCTTTCTCGACGCCTTCAAGCGCGTCACCTCCTGGCTGCGCACGCCTGAGGATTACGAGCTCATCACCTATCGCCTGATGCAGAAGCTCGCGGCGGAAAACGTCCTCCACGCCGAGGTTTACGTTTCCGTCGGCGTGATCCTGTTCCGCGGGCGCGACTTCGATGCCATCTTCGACGGCCTTGAGCGCGGCCGGCAGCGCGGCGAGCGCGATTTCGGCGTGTCGCTGCTGTGGATTTTCGATGCGGTGCGCCACTTCGGGGTCGTGGCCGCCGAGAAGGTATTCGAAAAAGCGATCCCGCTGCGCGACCGCAATGTCGTCGGCATCGGTATCGGCGGCGACGAACGCATGGCCGCACCCGAACTGTTTCGCGAGCTCTACGCGCGCGCCCGCGACAACGGCCTGCGGCTCACGGCGCACGCCGGCGAATCCAGCGGGCCGGAGTCCATTCTGGGCGCGCTTGACGCCCTCAAGGCCGAGCGCATCGGACACGGGCTCACCGCGTACCAGGACTGCGAGCTGATGGCTCGCCTGGCGCAAACCCAAGTCCCCGTCGAAATCTGTTTCACCAGCAACCTGCGCACCGGCTGTTGCGTGGCGGCCGAGCGGCATCCGCTCAAAACCTACTACGATCTCGGACTGATGGTCACGCTCAATACGGACGATCCCGCCATGTTTGAGACCTCGCTCTCGCGCGAGTACCAGGTCGCGCAGGACACCTTCGGCTTCACCGACGCGCAATTGCGCGAGCTGGCCATGAACTCCTTCCGCGCTTCGTTTCTGCCTGAACAGCGCAAGCGCGCACTCCTGGCGCGGTTCCAGGCGTCGGAGTCTGTGTGAGAACTGGTCTGGCATGATTGCCAGGGGTACGAAACAGCGAGACCGCAGCCCCTTGGGGGCGGTTAAGAATAGCCCGCCGCTTCAGCGGCGGGGCACAGTGGGAGAGATCATCCAGTGCCGTAGGCACGACTGAAGTTCTCACATAGACCCGTCAGTCCCGAGACGCGAGTCGCGAGATTGCTTCGCTCGGGACTCGGGTCTCGCGACTCAGGACTGGTATACTGCGCGGCAACGAACGGGAGAGACGAATGCCGGAAGAGAACAACAGCGAAACCACCGCCAAGAAGAAGCGAGCTGTGAGGCGTCCTGCCGCGAAGAAAAGCCGCAAGCGCGCCGTCAAGGCCAGCGCCGCAGCCGCGCCGACCGCAGCACCCGCAGCCACATCGTCGGCGCCACCAGTGACCGGCGACCGCCTAACCGAAGTCGCGCGCACCATCGGCTCGACCATGGGCGACATCGTCGCCAAGACCAAGCGCGTGCTGCATCGGAAACCGGGGACCGAGACTTAACGCGCGCCAGCCGCCCGTCCTGCACACGTTGGGGGTGCCCCTTCGACTTCGCTCATGGCAGGCTGTGTCCCACACAACTGAAACCGAAACTGAAACTGAAACTTCTTTTCAGATTTTCTGCACCCTCTGCACGTCGTGCACGCCGGGAATCTTCCGCAGCCCGCCGACGATCCGCTCCAGGTGCTTCAGGTCCTCGATGTCGATGACGAAATCGACCGTTGCCTGGCTGTTGGCGGTGCGGGCTTCGATGTTGCGGATGTTGATGTTCTCGTCGCTGATGAGCGCGGTCATCTGCTTGAGCATGCCGCTGCGGTCGGCGCAGAACACGGTGAGCTTGACCGGATACCCGGTGCTGCCATCTTCCTTGGCCGGCCTCGCCCACTCCACGTCGATGCGCCGGTCGGATTCGTACATCAGGTTGACCACGTTGGGGCAGCTCCTGGCGTGCACCGCAACGCCCTTGCCGCGGGTCACGTAGCCGACAATCTCTTCGCCGCGGATGGGATTGCAACAGCGCGCGCGGTACACCAGCAGGTCGTCGTGCCCCTTGACGGTGATGGCGCCGCTCTCGCCGCCGAAGACGCGCCGCAGCAGGCCGCCGGGTTTTTCTTCGGGCGCGGCCTCAGGCGTGGGTTCCGCGGCCGAGGAGGGCGCCAGGCGCGCCAGCATCTGCCGGGCTGAAAATTTGCCGTAGCCGATGGCCGCCATCAGGTCGTCGGGCCGGCCCAGGCCCACTTCGCCGGCCACCTTCTGATACTGCTCCTCGGAAATGTCTTTCAGCGGGACGCGATATTTCCGCGCCTCTTTCTCGATCAGCTTGCGGCCGATTTCAATCGCGCGCTCGCGCTGGTGGACATTGAGCCAGTGCTTGATCTTCTGCCGCGAGCGGCTCGACTTGACCAGCGCCAGCCAGTCGCGGCTCGGCTTGTGTCCAGTCTGGGTGAGAATCTCCACGATGTCGCCGCTCTTCAGCTTGTAGCGCAGCGGCACCATGCGCCCGTTCACTTTCGCGCCGACGCAGGTGTGTCCCACCTCGGTATGTACTGTGTACGCAAAATCAATCGGCGTGGCGTCGCGCGGCAGCACCACCACCTTGCCCTTCGGGGTGAAGGTGTACACCTCTTCGGGGTAGAGATCGATCTTGAGCGTGGAAAGGAACTCGCTGGGATCGCTGATGTCGCGCTGCCACTCCACCACCTGGCGCAGCCACGCCAGGCGCTGCTCGTCACGCGCCGTTACCGGCCCGTCCTTGTATTTCCAGTGCGCGGCGATCCCCTCCTCCGCCATGTGGTGCATCTCCTCGGTCCGGATCTGCACCTCGAACGGCGTGCCGCTCTCGGCGATCACCGAGGTGTGCAGCGACTGGTAGAGGTTGGGGCGCGGCATGGCGATGTGGTCCTTGATGCGCCCCGGCACCGGCCGCCACAGGTTGTGGATCATGCCCAGCACGGCATAGCAGTCCTGCACCGATCCGGTGATCACCCGCACCGCCAGCAGGTCGTACATCTGGTCCACGGAGATGCGCTGCCGCTGGATCTTGAGGTAAATCGAGTACAGGCGCTTGATGCGGCTTTCCACCCGCGCCTGGATGCCGGCTTCCTTCAGCTTTTCGCGGATGAAGCTTTCGATCTTGGCCAGGAACTCCTCGCCCGACTTGCGCCGCGCCTCCACCGCCTCGTGCACCTGCTGGTAGGCGATGGGATCCACGTAGGGGAAGCCCAGGTCCTCCAGTTCGCCGCGGATCTTGCCCATGCCGAGGCGGTGCGCGATAGGCGCGTAGATTTCCAGGGTCTCGCGCGCGATCGCCAGCCGCCGTTCTTCCGGCAAGTGCTGCAGCGTGCGCATGTTGTGCAGCCGGTCCGCCAGCTTGATGAGGACGACCCGAATGTCGTCCACCATGGCCAGCATCATCTTGCGCAGGTTCTCGGCCTGGCGCTCCTCGCGCGTATGAAAATCGATTTTGCTGATCTTGGTGACGCCCTCCACGATGTGCGCCACCTGGTCGCCAAATTCCTTTTCGATTTCCTCGATCTTCACCGAGGTGTCTTCCACCAGGTCGTGCAGCAGCCCGGCGGCGATGGCCACGGTGTCGAGCTTGATCTCCGCCAGCACGCAGGCCACTTCCAGCGGGTGCACCAGGTAGGGTTCACCGGACGCTCGGGTTTGTCCGGTGTGATAACGCAGGGAGAAGTCGTAGGCCTTCTTGATGAGATCCAGATCGTCGTTGGGCCGGTAGGCCCGGACCTGCTTCATCAGGTCACGGAAACGCGTGACCCGCAAGACGTTGGTCGCGATCTGCTGGCGGAAGGTCGCCATGCTTGATTATAGCCGCAGGCTCAAAGCTTTAGGCGTTAGGTCTTGGGCGTTAGGAACAACCGCCGAATGCAACCCTGACCAAAGAGCCGACGCCCAAAAGCTAAAGCCTGACGCCTAAAACCTAAAGCCTAACGCCTGCTTTTCTGCCCATTGACACCCGCAAAGGCCGCAGCGTAGGCTTGCATCGCTCAAGCGGCCCGAACTGGGGTGGGCCCTTCCTTACTCGCTGACTCGCGTTAATTCATTCGGAATCAACTAACCAAGAAAGCAACAAGAGGAGAACCTATGCGCAAAATCCTTGTCTGGGCGGTCTTCGCCCTGCTCGCCTGCCCCGCGACCCTCGTCGCCCAGAAAGCGGAAATGCACGGCCCGCCGAAGGTTCTGGAGATCATTCGGGAAGACTCGAAGCCGGGCAAAGTCATTGCCCACCGCAAACACGAGGCGGGCTGGGAGCAGGCCTTTATCAAGGCCGGGATCCCATACAACCTGACCATCAGCTCGGTGACCGGACCGGATCAAGACTGGTTCATGACCGGGTTCGACACCTATGCCCAATTGGAAAAGCTGAACGATTCGTTCGAATCCAACCCGGCGTTTCGGCAAATCATGGAGACCTTCTCGCCGAAGGAAGCCGAATTCGTTTCCGAATCGCGGACCGTCTTCGCCAAATACCGTCCGGAGCTGAGCTACAAGCCGGACTTCAATTTGGGCGAGTACAAGTACTTCAACGTGCTGGTCGTGCGCTTCAAGATAGGCTCCGGCCCGGACGAGGTCGGCAAGATTGTTGCGGCCGCGCGGGCAAAGGCCAACCCGGATTACCATTCCGTTGCCTACGAAGTGACCTCGGGCATGCCCGTGGGGACTTACATATATTTCACCCCAGTCAAGAGCCTGGTGGCATGGGACGAGCCCCCAAACAAAGCCTATGGCGAGGCGCTGAAGGAAGGCGGGTTTTTCGATGCGGTCGGCAAGACCGTTCAGCTCGCCGAAAGCCGCCTGTTCGCCTTCAATCCGCGGCTGAGCTACGTGTCCGACAATGTGGCGAAAGCCGACCCGTCGTTCTGGCACCCGAAGATGGAAACGCCCAAGCCGCCGGCGGCCAAGAAGGACATGAAGACGGAAAAGAAGTAGTGATCTGTTGCGCGACACTGCCGTGTGCTGCGTCGCTTTGAGCAGACACCAGAACTGAGGAGGAGAATAGATGAGGAAAATACTGTTCGCCCTTGCCGTGCTGGCGCTGGTCGTGTCAGCCACGGTCACCGTACCCACCGCGGCAGCGCAGAACTATGCCGAATCCGCCAGCGCCGGACCGCCGCCGGTCATTCAAATCTTCCGCGAGGAGGTAAAGCCGGGGAAGGGTCCGCTGCACGCCAAGACTGAGGCCGCCTTCCTGGCGGCCTACAAGAAGGCCAATCTCAAGTATTACTACCTCGGCACCACCACCATGACGGGGCCGTCTGAGGCGTGGTTCCTCGGCGCGTACTCGTCCATGGAGGACGTGGAAAAGGCGAACCTGGCCTTCGAGGCCAACAAGGCGGTGCAAGCCGAACTCGATCGCGCCAATATCGCCGATGGCGACCTGCTGACCGGCGTCCGTTCAACCTACTTGTTCTACAACCCCGAACTCAGCTACCGGCCGAACTTCAACCTCGGCGAATACAAGTACTTCATGGTGGACACCTACCGCATCAAGCTCGGCCACGGCGAAAAATTTGCCGAGATGCGCAAAGCGGTCAACGCCGCGCATGAGAAAGCCAAGATCGACGAGCACATGCTGGTGTACAACGTCGGCCTGGGCGCTCCCGCCGGCATCGTGTTGGTCTTCGAGCCGATGAAGTCACTGAAGGAATTTGACGATTTCCCGAAGACCCACGGCAAAGGCTCCGCGTACTACGAGGCGATCGGGGACGCGGGCAGGAAGATGTTTACCGAGTTCGCGCGCGAAGACGAGCAGTTTTTCGTACGTGATTTCCTGGCCTTCAGCCCGGGGATGAGTTTCGTCTCGGAGAAGGTCATAGCCGCCAATCCGAGCTACTGGAAGCCGAAGGCCGAGATGGCGAAGGCCCCGGCAGCCAAACCTGCGGCCAAGAAAGAGCCGGCCAAGACGGAAAAGAAATAAATTTGCTGGCGTCACTGTGCCCGGCCGGAGAGGCCGGGCATTTTTGTTGGTCTGTCAGTCTATCGGTCGATCGGTCTTTCGGACCGGCGACGACCGATAGACCGAAAGACCCGCTTGAAGCCGCGCTTGGTTCAGCTACCATCGTAGGCATGAGAGTTCTGGTCACCGGCGCTTCGGGATTCATCGGCTCCGCCCTGCTCCCCGCTTTGCGCGACGCGGGACACCAACCCGTTGCGCTGGTGCGGCGCGCGCCGCGTCAGGGCGCCGCTGAAATCCAGTGGGACCCCGCCGGCGCCATCGACGGCGCAAAATTCAGCGGCGCCGATGCGGTAGTGCATTTGGCCGGCGAAAGCGTCGCCTCCGGTCGGTGGAACGAGCAGCGCCAGGCGCGAATCCTGAACAGCCGGGTGCAGGGCACGCAAACCATCGCCGCCTCCATCGCGCGGGCCAATCCGCGCCCGCGCGTGCTGGTGAGCGCCTCGGCAAACGGCATCTATGGCGACACCGCGGACAAGGTGGTGACCGAGGCGGAGCCGCCCGGATCGACCTTCCTTGCCGAAGTCGGCCGGCAGTGGGAGAACGCCACGCGCACCGCCAGCGACGCCGGCATCCGCACCGTCATGATGCGGACCGGCATGGTCCTGAGCGGAAAGGGCGGAGCGCTGGCGCGCATGCTGCCGCCGTTTCGCATGGGCGTTGGCGGCCGCCTCGGTGATGGACGCCAGTGGATGGCCTGGATCGCACTCGATGACCTGATCGCGCTCTTCCTGCACGTGCTCACCCACGAATCGGTGCGCGGCCCGGTGAATGCCGTGGCGCCCAACCCGGTCACCAACGCCGAATTCACCCGCGCGCTGGGATCGGTGCTGCACCGCCCCACGCCGTTTCCCGTACCGGCGTTTGCCCTGCGCGCCGCCTTCGGTCAGATGGGAGAGGAATTGCTGCTGGCAAGCAATCGCGCCGTGCCCCAGGCGGCCTTGGCCAGTGGATTCCAATTTCGCTATCCGGAAATTCGCGGCGCTCTGGAACACGTGCTGGAAAGCAGGTGACCGGTTTTCGGTTATCGGTTGTCGGTTGGATCGCATCCGAATTCCGAAGTGCCGAGCTAAACTTCCATCGCCTCTGCCCCGATTACCGAGAACCGAAAACCGACTACTTTTCGAGAAACATCTTCACCGCCACCGCCACCAGCAACACGGCAAAAGCCTTGCGCAGCACCGGGCCAGGGATATGCTGCGCCCAGGCGCCGCCGAAGTACCCGCCCAGCACCACGCCGGCGGCGATCACCAGGCCCAATTTCAGGTCGGCCTCGCCGTGACGGTAGTACTGAATGAATGCCAGGATGCCGGTGGGTGGCAGCAGGATCGCCAGCGAGGTTCCCTGCGCCAGCTTCTGGTTCATCTTGAAGAAGTACAGGAGGATGGGCACCAGCACCACGCCGCCGGCCACACCCAGCAGGCCGGAAAAAATGCCCACCACTACCCCGGCCAGAACACCCCAGACGATCCACATAGCGCCTCGCTTCAGTTTCAGTTTCGGTTTCAGTTGGGCCGGTGAGAGAAGAAATCGTATCAGAGGCGCGCACGCCGGCAATGATTACAGCGCGATCCAGCCGGCGCGGATGGCCGCCGCCGAGGCCACCGCCACGATCAGCCACAGCAGCACGCCCTGGATCAGCGGGCGCGCCCCGACCTGCCTCAGCGTGGAGCGCGAGACGCCGCTGCCGATCAGGTACAAGGTCGCCGTCAATCCGATAATTCCCAGCCGTGCCAACCCGTGGAACGCGGGCGCGCCCGCCGGCGCCAACGTGTTCGCCACCGCCGCCAGCACGAAGAACAGGATGAACCATGGCCACGGAACGCGCGTCGGAGTCGACGCGGCGCGGCTGCCGTTGTTGTTGTCGATGCGCCGCTTTACCGCCGCCGCGCCTAGGGTCATGGGCACGATCCACAGCGCGCGCGCCAGCTTGACTGTGGTGGCCACGGCCAGCGCAATCGCGCCGTACTTTGCGCCCGCGCCGACCACCGAACTGGTGTCGTGAATGGCCAGCGCCGCCCACAATCCGAACTGCGATTGCGTCAGGTGCAGCGACGCTCCTATGCCGGGAAAAATCAGCAGCGCAATCGAATTGAGGATGAACACCGTGCCCAGGGCGACCGCCATCTCTTCTTCATCGGCTTGGACCACCGGACCGACCGCGGCAATCGCGCTGCCGCCGCAAATCGCCGTGCCTGCCGAGATCAGCAACCCCGCGGTGGGCGGCACCTTCAGCAGGTGCCCCAACGTCAGCCCGACCAGCATCGCGAAGCTGATGCCGACCGCGGTGTAAATGAACCCCGAACGCCCGGCTTTCAGGATTTGCTGCAGGTTCATGCCGAAGCCGAGCCCGACTACCGATGCCTGCAGCAGGTATTTCGTGAACCAGCGCGACTGCCCGCGGAATGGATTGCCGAACATGAGCCCAAGCACCAATCCGACGGCGAGAGCAAGCGGCGGCGATGCCCACGGGGTCAGGGCAAACAGCAGTCCGGCAATGAAGATGATTTTGGTGAAATTCAGTTTCATCAAAGGCAAGTTTTCGGTTGTCGGTTTTTCGCTCCTGGACTGTCGGAATGCGCACCGAACATTCAATTGATTCGGCAGTACCGATGACCGATAACCGTAAACCGACAACCCTCCTAATCTAACAGACGAGTTCGCCACGCTGCTGGCGCTGCGCCGCCCGAAACGTGTATCCTTACCGCCACTTCAAGGTGGGGGAGACAACCATGAAAAAACTTCTGTTCGTTGCGCTGGCGCTGCTGTGCACGACGGCCGTCGCGCAGCAGGCCAAACCGGGTTCCACTGCTGGCGCGAATCCGGTCAGCGATACGGTTCGAAGCATGCTCGCCGGGCGGGCGAAAAACCTGACCGCCGCCGCCGAGGCGATGCCGGCGGACAAATACTCGTACAAGCCGACCGAGCAGCAGATGACGTTCGGCACCCTGCTCGAGCATATTGCCAAGTCGAACAATTTCTTGTGTGCCAAGCTGGCCAACCTGGCTGAACCGTCGGACAAGATCAGCGACAAGGACCCGAAGGACAAGCTGGTCGCCGCGCTGAAGAACTCGTTCGACTATTGCCAGACGGCGCTGAAGGGCGTGCAGGACTCGCAACTCGGCGAGCCGGTGACCATGTGGGGAGGACGCCAGGCGCCTAAGGCGGCCGCGCTGATCGGCCTGACCAACGACTGGGCTGACCATTATGGGCTGGCGGCAACCTACCTGCGCCTCAACGGCATGCTCCCGCCGACGGCGCAGCATGCGCCAGCGCCGGAGAAAAAGTAACAAGTGAAATCGGGTGATCGGACAAAGTCAGTTTTTGCTTTGCGCGATTGCCCAATTACCCGCTTCCGGAATCCCAGTTTTGCGCATCCCTGGGTGCCGTTTCGGCATCCAATCCGCTGCTCACAACTCATTGTTACAACGCCGTTTAGGCCCTGTAAATGCTCCATTCGATGATCGATTCCCGCCGCTGAGCGTTTCCCTGCCCTGGCCGGCGGCTTCGCAGTGCTTTAATAACTGGTTTGAGAATGATGGCATCCCCCGCTGTACGATTCCGGCGCAGATTCAACGCCATCCATCGCCGCTCCCGCGAGTGGATGATGATCGCCAAGGCGCTGCTGTCCACGCGCCATCCGGTGCTGGCACACATCATCCCCATGCGCCGCTGCAATCTCTCCTGCTCCTATTGCAACGAGTACGACGCCGTCTCCAAGCCGGTGGCGCTGGAAACCATTTTCCAGCGCCTAGACAAGCTGGCCTCGCTGGGCACGACCATTGTCACCATCAGCGGCGGCGAACCGCTGTTGCATCCCGAACTGGACGACATCATCCGCCACATTCGGCAGCACGGCATGATCGCCGGCCTGATCACCAACGGCTACCTGTTGACCGCCGACCGCATCGGGCGCCTCAACCGCGCCGGGCTGGAGCACCTCCAGATCTCGATCGATAACGTCGATCCCGATGAGGTCTCGAAAAAGAGCCTCAAGGTGCTCGACAAGAAGCTGCAACTGCTGGCCGAGTACGCCGAGTTTCACGTCAACATCAATTCCGTGGTCGGCGGCGGCATTCACCGCCCGCAGGACGCGCTGGTAATCGGGCAGCGCGCGCGCCAATTGGGATTCACCTCGACCATCGGAATTATTCACAACGGCGACGGACAACTCCAGCCGCTCGATCCCGTCGAACGCTCCGTGTACCACGAGATGAAGAAGCTGGAAAAGGGCAGCTACTCGCGCATCAACAGCTTCCAGGACAACATCGCCAACGGCCGCCCAAACAATTGGCGCTGCCGCGCCGGCGGGCGCTATCTCTACATTTGCGAAGACGGCCTGGTGCACTACTGCTCGCAACAGCGCGGCTACCCGGCCAAGCCGCTGATGCAGTACACCCTCGCCGACGTCCGCCGCGAATACCTCACCGAAAAAAGCTGCGCGCCGCACTGTACCGTGTCGTGCGTGCACCAGATTTCCTACCTCGACTTCTTCCGCTCCCCGCAGACCACGCAGCTCATTCCGCCCTCGCCCGCCGAGGCGCCCGATCTGGTGCAGATCCAGTCGGACTAGTTTCTAGTTTCCAGTTTCCAGAGAGTTTCAGTTTCAGTTTCGGTTTCAGTTGAGCGCGGTCGGCGTCGGATGCGACGTCTCGGACGTGAGCGCTGCGAAAAGCATGCCAATACTCCCGTAATGGAATTAGGTGAAAGAGATTCTCGTTCAATGGCAACGAACTAGTGGCAGTATTGTCACCGAACTACAGAGGCGGCAAGGTGGAAACCTCAACAAAACCGAACGTGCTATCGCCCACAACGTTCGGAGTAGCAAGCCTGCTTTTAACCGCAGGTTCATGGCTGACTGGAGTCTGGCCAGATAAGGTGGATAAATTCCTCCAAGCACTCCCACTGTTTTCTCCTCTTACCTGGTTCTTCGTCTGGCTCGCTACGCCTGTCGTGTTGGGGGGCATCGCCGCAGTTCGGGGCTCTCGGGCATGGTGGTTGTCGGCGGCACTCGCGCTTGCGACAGCCGTCATGTTTTTCATCGGCGTGCTGTCCTAAGAAGAACCAAGTCGGTGCATCACGTCTGCGCTGTTCGCGTGCTAACATTACGGGTTTGCCCATAGTTTCCGCGTGCGGCCATGCTGCGCGCCGAGGATTTCATGTCGGACACCATGCTCGCGGTTGTGAAGCCCGAGCCCAAGCCGGGCGCCGAGATCCGCGAGGTCAAAATCCCCGCCTTCGGCCGCACCGATGTCCTGGTCAAGGTCAGCGTCGCCAGCGTCTGCGGTACCGACCTGCACATTTACAACTGGGACCCGTGGGCGCAGCACCGCATTCACCCGCCGCTGATTCCCGGACATGAATTTTGCGGCACCGTCTCCGCCATTGGCGACGAGGTCACCAGCGTCCAGGAAGGCGATTTCGTTTCCGCCGAGATGCACGTCGCCTGCGGCAAGTGCCTGCAATGCCGCACCGGCGAAGCGCACATCTGCCAGCACGTTTCCATCATCGGCGTGGACCGCAACGGCGCCTTCGCCGAGTACGTGGTCATTCCCGAGTCGAACATCTGGAAGCTCGACCCCGCCATCCCGCAGGAGTACGCCTCCATCCTCGACCCGCTCGGCAACGCCGTGCACACCGTGCTGGCGGGCGAGATCGCCGCCAAGACCGTCGCCATCACCGGCACGGGACCGATCGGGCTGTTCGCCATCGCCGTGGCGCGCGCGTGCGGCGCGACCCAGGTGTTTGCCATCGAGGTCAACCAGTACCGCCGCAAGATCGCCCAGCAGATGAAGGCCGACCACGTGCTCGATCCCGCCACGCAGGACGTGCGCCAGATCGTCATGGACCTGACAGGCGGCACCGGCGTGGACGTGGTCTGCGAAATGGCCGGGCACCCCGACGCCATCCGCACCGCCTTCAACATCGTGCGCCGCGGCGGACGCATCTCCCTCCTCGGCCTGACCTCCAAACCCATCGCGCTGAATTTTTCCGAAGACATTATTTTCAAGGGCATCACCGTGCAGGGCATCAACGGCCGGCGCATGTACCAGACCTGGTACCAGATGACCGCGCTGCTCAAGGCCGGCAAGCTTGACCTGCACCCGGTGATCACCGACAAGCTGGCGATGAAGGACTTCAACCAGGGCATGGAGCGCCTGAAAACCGGCGAGGCCAGCAAAATCCTGCTGTACCCGAATGGGACGCGTTGATGTGCTCACGTTGATGTGGCGCGGGCGCCCCCGCCCGCGTTCTTGATTCGCGTTGATCCGCGTAGATCCACGGTTACTTCTCTTGGGGGTTTCATGGCACCGGCCGCCCGCACCAACCCGCTCTCCTATCTTTCCGACCAATTGAACGAGCTCAAGAACAAGGGCACTTACTTCCGCCTGCGGGTGCTGGAGGACGAGCAGGCCCCGGAGTGCACCTTCGACGGCAAGCACGTCATCAACCTCGCGTCGAACAACTATCTCGGCCTGACCACGCACCCCAAACTGCGCGCGGCGGCGCTGGAGGCTACGCGCCAGTACGGCGTTGGATCGGGCGCGGTGCGCACCATCGCCGGCACCATGAAAATCCACATGGCACTGGAGGAGAAGATCGCGCGCTTCAAGAACGTGGAAGCCAGCGTGGTTTTTCAATCGGGTTTCGCCGCGAATTCCGGCACGGTGTCGGCGGTGCTGGGCAAGGACGACTTCATCATCTCCGACGAACTCAACCACGCCTCCATCATTGACGGCGCGCGGCTTTCGAAGGCCAAGATCCTGGTCTTCCGCCACAAGGACGTGGCGCACGCGGAAGAGCAACTGAAGTCAGTCGCCAACCAGCCCGGGCGCAAGCTGCTGATTACCGACGGTGTCTTCTCCATGGACGGCGACATCGCGCCGCTGCCCGCGCTCTGTGATCTTGCCGAGAAATACGGCGCCATCATGATGGTGGACGACGCGCACGCTTCCGGTGTCCTGGGCAAGAATGGTCGTGGCACGATCGATCACTTCGGCATGCATGGCCGGGTGGACATCCAGGTGGGCACGCTGTCCAAGGCCATCGGCGCGCTCGGCGGCTACGTCTGCGGCACGCGCGACCTGATCGAGTTCCTCTATCACCGCGGGCGGCCGTTCCTGTTCTCCACCTCGCATCCGCCATCGGTTGCCGCCACCTGCATTGCCGCCTTCGAGGTCCTGGAGCAGGAGCCCGAACGAATCGAGAAGCTGTGGGAGAACACGCGCTACTTCAAGAAGGAACTCGGCAATCTCGGCTTCGACATCGGCGGCCGCAACACGCCCAGAAGCGAAACCCCCATCACGCCCATCATCACCGGCGAAGGACGGCTGGCGATGGAGTTTTCGCGCGAGCTGTTCAAGGAAGGCGTGATGGCCACCGGCATCGCTTTCCCCACGGTCCCCGAAGGCAAGGCGCGCATCCGCACCATCATGAGCGCCACTCACACGCGCGAGGAACTGGACAAGGCGCTGGCAGTGCTCGGCCGCGTGGGCAAGCGCCTGGGAATTATTTCTTAACCACAGATCGCCACAGATAAACACGGATCGGACTTCTTTATTTTCTGATCCGCGTGAATCCGTGCCAACAATCGCTTTCCCCACGGTGCCCGAAGGCCAGGCGCGCATCCGCACCATCATGAGCGCCACGCACACGCGCGAGGAACTGGACAAGGCGCTGGCCGTGCTCGGTCGCGTGGGCAAGCGGCTGGGAATTATTTCTTAACCACGGATCGCCACAGATGAACGCGGATCGGACTTCTTTATTTTCTGATCCGTGTGAATCCGTGCCAATCCGTGGTTAAGTTTTTGCGTTATTCCGCGCCTGCGCTCTGCGCGATTTCCGGCGGCGCGGCGGGACGGAGCGTCAGCCAGTCCGTGCGCACCCGGGCCCACTCCTGCACCAGCAGGCCATGCGACTCGAAGAAGTCCCGGATCTGCGTAGGATTCCAACCGACGATTCTCTCCAGGATCGGCAGCAGCATGGCGAGCGCGTTGGCGCTGATCACCGTGCGCTTCGCGATCTGCGTCACGTTGCTCGTCTCCGACACCGCAATCGTCAATCCATCCCGCCCGTTCACGTGCAGCATGGCGTGGACATCGGAGCTGCCGTCGCCGGCGAAGATGACATGGTCGGGCCCGATCTGCAGCCTGGCCTGCAGTTGGTCGAGGCAGGCGACCTTGCCGTAGCCCGCGGTGGTGCGCACGATCCTCTCGATCTCGCCCGCGCTGTTGTACTGGAATTCCGAGCCGTAGATGTGGTCCGCCGGCACAATTCCTTCCAGCGCCGACTGCACGATCTCCACCGGCGCCGCCGACAGCACGAAGAAATCGAAATGATAACCATCAATGCCGCTGGCCAGGATCTGGTACAGCAGCCCGATATTCTCCTTCAGCGGAATGCGCTTCCCGACTTGGTGCAGGTGCTCGCGCCGGCAGCGGCGGAACTGCGGGTCGTGCAACAGCAGGTACGCCAACTCCGCCCCTTGCTGCACCAGGTTCAGCTTCGCCATCCCGGTGGCCTTGCGTTTGAACTCCTCGGGCGGAATGCCGAGCAGTTCGCTTAGAACGTGCCCCGAATCATTGAAGCTCAGCGTCTGGTCAAAGTCGCTGGCGAATAAGTACCGTTTTATGAGCTTGTCGGCCATATCCACCATTAGATTCGCCAGCGCCGCGAACGACATTAAAACCGCGTGAAACTGTCATAAATCTTCTGAATCGCGGGCATCAGGATTTTGCGTGCCTCGCAACTTTCCCTTTACACTCGAGGTTTGCCGATGTGAGCGTATGCGTCTTCGTCCGGCCGCAATCCTGGTGCTTCTTCTCTGCGCGACGCTGGTCGCGCAAGCGCCGCCGCCCGCGCCGGCGCCTCCTGCTTCCATCGAGCAGCAGTTCCTTGCCGTGCCCGACCCGCGCCAGGCCGAGCAGCACATGAAAATCCTGACCGCCGCGCCGCACATGGCCGGCACGCCCGAGGACCGCAAGACCGCCGATTACGTCGCCCGCAAGTTCCGCGAGTGGGGCTTCGACACCGAGATCGTCGAATACAAAGTCTGGATGAACTCTCCCGTCGAGGTCAGCGTCGACGCATTCACGCCCGCCGGCGCGATCATGCACGGGCCCACCCGCGAGCACGTCGAGGGCGACCCCTTCCAGGACGACCCGCGCGTCGTCATGCCGTTCAGTGCCTACTCGCCTTCCGGTGACGTCGAGGCCGAAGTGGTCTACGCCAACTACGGCCGCCCCGAGGATTTCCAGCAGCTCAAAGACATGGGCGTGGACGTGCGCGGCAAGATCGTGCTGGTGCGTTACGGCGAGAATTTCCGCGGCGTCAAGGTGTATATGGCGCAGGAGACCGGCGCCGCCGGTATGCTCATTTATTCCGATCCGATGGACGACGGCTATTTCCGCGGCGACATTTATCCCAACGGCCCGTGGCGGCCCGATACCGCCGTGCAGCGCGGCACCATCGCGTTCGGATTCGAGCATCTCGGCGATCCCACCACGCCCGGCTGGCCGTCCACGCCCGGCGCCAAACGCGTCAGCCCGCAAACCTCGCCCGACATTCCGAAAATCCCCACCACACCTCTGTCGTATCACGATGCATCGCCCATTCTGCAGGCGTTGGGCGGGACCGAGTCGCCGCGCGAGTGGCAGGGCGCGCTGCCCTTTACCTACCATGTCGGGCCGGGGCCGGTGCGCGTCAAGCTGCACTTGAAGCAGGATTTCGGCTATCGCGCCATCTGGGACGTGATCGCGCGCGTCCGCGGCACGCGCTGGCCGGACCAGTGGGTCATCGCCGGCGCGCATCGCGACGCCTGGGTCTACGGCGCGGTGGACCCCATCAGCGGCACCACCGCCATGCTGGAAGCGGCGCGCGGCATCGGCCGTTTGCTGCGCACCGGCTGGCGCCCCACCCGCACCATCATCTTCGCCAGTTGGGACGCCGAGGAGCAGGGCCTGCTCGGCTCCACCGAATGGCTGGAGCAACACGAGAAGGAACTGGAGAGTGCGGCCGCCTACTTCAACCTGGACACGGGCGCTTCCGGCCCGAATTTCCGTGCCTCGGCGGTGCCCAGCCTGCGCGGCTTCCTGCGCGATATCACCAAAATCGTTCCTAGTCCCAAGGGCGGCACGCTTTACGACGCCTGGCGCACCGCGGCGCGCCGCGAGAACTCACCCACGGCGAACGCGCCGGCCGAGCCGCCGGTTGGCAATCTCGGCAGCGGATCCGACTTCACTTCCTTCCTCGACCACTCCGGCGTGCCCGCCACCGACATTCGCTCCGGCGGCGATTACGGCGTGTACCACTCGGTCTTCGACAATTTCGCCTGGTACAAGAAATTCGGCGACACCAATTTTCTTTACACCCAGGAAATCGCGCGCGTGTACGGCCTGCAGGTGCTGCGCATGGCCGAGGCTGATGTGCTGCCCTACGACTACGAGGCCTACGGCAAGGAAATTGCCACTTATCTTGACGGTGCGGAGAAGAATGCGGCCGAGCATCTCGGCGACCAGGCGCCCAGCTTCAAGCCCGCCCGCGCCGCCGCCCGCCGCTTCGCTCAGGCCGGCGCCGCGATCAATGAGCTTGTGGCACACGCGAATGTGGCACACGTGCCCTCGCTGGAAGTTGGAGCGCGCTCGCCCTCGAGCGCGGGTGCCGAACCACTGAACAATGTGGCGCGGGCGCCCTCGCCCGCGGATGCCGAACGCCTGAACACACTCCTTCTCGCCACCGAGCGCGCGCTCCTGCTGCCCAACGGTCTGCCGCGCCGTCCGTGGTTCCGCCACGCCATCTACGCGCCCGCGGACTTGAAGGGCTACTCGGCCTCCACCATTCCCGGCGTCAACGAGGCCATCCAGCGCCACGACGCCGCCACTGCCGCCCGGCAATTGCAGGAATTGACCGACGCGCTGAATCGCGCCGCCGCCTTGCTCGAAGGCTACAAGCCCGCTGGCGCGGAATCAAAGGTTGCAAAATTAGCGGAAGCAACTCGATGCCAGGCCGCGAAGCGGCCGGAATTCGTTAGCCCACCGCGGCAGCGGTGGGTGACGTGGGCAAAGAGCGCACCGAGCGCCAGCGGCGCGGCACACAAAAACAGATCTCATCATCCCGTTCACGCAAACGGGTCCACCACCGTCCCCGGCGCGATCTCCACCGGCTGCTCGCCGCGCCGGAAAATCTTCGCTCCCGTGGTTCCCTTCAGCGTCGTCGCGCCGTTCTCGACCCGCAGCATTGATCCCTCGCGGATTCCCACCACCGGCGTTTCATTCTCCTCGTGAAATTCGCGCAAGCGCACCTCGCGCGTTTCACCCATGTGGGTGGAATTCGGGTCGGGATCGAGATAATGCGCATTGATCTGAAACGGTACCAGCGCCAGCGCCGTCAGGCTCGGGGGTTCGACAATGGGCATGTCGTTGGTCGTCTTAATCGTCGGACACGCCACCACCGATCCCGCGCTCGCCCCGATGTAAGGCATTCCGCCTTCCACCCGGAGGCGAATCGGCTCCAGCAGCCCGTATTCGTAGAGCGTCTTCAGCAGGCGAAACGTGTTGCCGCCGCCGATGAAGATGGCCTCCGCGTTCTCCACCGCTTTCCGCGCGTCGGGCGCGCGATGGATCGATTCCAGCGCGAAGCCCATCTGCGAAAACCTTGCCCGCGCTATTTCCGCGTACCCGTCGCGGTCCTTCAGCGCGTAGGGTACAAACAGCACGCGCTTGACGCCGCCCAGAAAATCCCGCAACTCTTGCTCCGCGTGTTCCAGGTAGCCGCGCCCGTGCTGCGTGGAATTGCTGATCAGCAGCAGCCGTTTCTTGTCGTTCACGTTGTTGACCCCTCCGACGCATTCTAAGCCAGCCGCACCACACTAGACC
This sequence comes from Terriglobia bacterium, assembly GCA_020072845.1. Taxonomy (NCBI): domain Bacteria; kingdom Pseudomonadati; phylum Acidobacteriota; class Terriglobia; species Terriglobia bacterium. The sequence goes on along the minus strand of JAIQGF010000011.1, from coordinate 362,238 downwards.
GGCGCGGAAATCAGCCGCGGAGCGGCGGTATTCGTTAGCCCACCGCGGCAGCGGTGGGTCCCGTGATGTTGAATGGCGTGAGCGCCGGAGGCGCGGCACATTTGCGAAACACTGCCACCTTGTTCCGTGGCACAATGAGGGCCTTGTGGGGGAGGACGCCCGTGAGCACTCAGCCGGCCGTGAACGCCTGTTCCATCCAGGACTTCGTCCGCGAACTGCGCAAGTTCCCCGAATCCGCTTTCCTCGAGGTCACGCAACTGCAGCGCTTCCTCAACTCGCATCCCATCGAGCCGGACACGCTCGCGCCCTATCTGGTCTGGGACCGCCAGCACTACACCCGCAACCTGATTGACAAAACGCCGCTGTAAGAGCTGGTTGCCATCTGCTGGGAAATCGGCCAGGGCAGCTCCATCCACAACCACCACCAGCAGAACTGCTGGATGGCCGTGCCCGTCGGACGCCTGCTGGTGCAGAACTACCGCACTCTCGCCGAAAACCTCGCCGCCGGAACCTGCAAAATCGAGCCGACCGACCTGCAAGAAATGAATCCCGCGCAGTGCTGCGCCGTCGATCCCGCCCAGCCGGTGCACAAGGTGTCCAACCCGCGCGAGTTCATGCAGCGCGCCGTCAGCCTGCACATCTACTCCAAGCCCTTCGACTCCTGCGTCGTCTATTCCGAGGAGCAGGGCACCTGCGGCGAAATCAAGCTCGGCTATACGACACAGTACGGGAAGAAATCCTAGCCGCTGATACACGCAGATACACGCTGATGTTGTTGGAGCGCGTTCGCCCTCGAACGTGAACCCACGTGGCACACGCGCCCTCGCGTGTGAACACGACCGATGGTTGATTTCCCTGCTGAGCAGATACCAGCCGCGGAGCGGCGGAATTCGTTAGCCCAGAGCCTGCCCTGAGCGAAGTCGAAGGGCGGCAGCGGTGGGTTGCGGCATAAAGAACTGCGAGCGCCAGCGGCGCGGCACCTCACGCGACTGCCCCTCGCCGACCTCGCTCACCCTTGCTAAACTAATCTGTTGCCTCCACGCAATAAATCCGTTCAGGACCCCGCCCCCGCGGACCAGCGCGTGGAAACGCGGGTCGGAGACCCGCGCCACACGGCCGGCAAGCCGCGCATCTTCCTGATTGACGCCATGTCGTTCATCTTCCGCGCCTATCACGCCATGGCGCGCCAGCGGCCGATGAGCACGAAAACGGGCGTTCCCACCAGCGCCACCTTCGTGTTCACCAACATGCTGCTCAAGCTGGTGAAGGATTTCGCCCCCGAGTACCGCGCCGCCGTCTTCGACGTGGCTGCGCCCACCTTCCGCGACCAGCAAGCCGCGCAAATGTCCGCTGTCGGCAAGTTCGACCTGAAAACGCAAACCTTCCAGCAGCAGGAGTACAAGGGCTACAAGGCGCAGCGCGCGGAAATGCCCGCCGACCTGGCGCAGCAGATTCCCCACATCCGCCGCCTGCTCGAGGCCTACCGCATTCCCATCCTCGAGATGTCGGGCTACGAGGCCGACGACGTCATCGGCACCCTCGCCCGCCAGGCCGCCGCGCAGTCACACACCGTCTACGTGGTTTCCAACGACAAGGACATGCTGCAGCTTGTCAACGACCGGATCTGCGTCCTCAATCCGCCCAAGGACAACCTGATTTGCGATCCGCCCAAGGTCGAGGAGATTCTCGGCGTGCCGCCCGCGCGCGTGGTGGACGTCATGGCGCTGCGCGGCGACGCGATTGACAATATTCCCGGCGCGCCCGGCATCGGCGACAAGGGCTCGGTGGACATTATCCAGCGCTTCGGCTCGGTGGAGAATGCCCTGGAGCACGCCGCCGAAATCGAGAAGAAAACTTACCGCGAGTCGCTGCAGAATTATCGCGAGCAGATTCTGTGGTCGAAGCAGCTGGCCACCATCGATGCCAATGTCCCGGTCACGCTGGACCTGGAGCCCATGCGCGCCGTCGAGCCTGACGCCGCCGCCTGCCGCGAACTGTTTGCCGAGCTGGAGTTCAACACGCTGCTGAAGGAATTTCTGCCTTCGGGCGTCGAGCTCGGCGAGACCGATTACCGCGACGCCACATCCGCCGCCGACGTGGAAAGCGTGCTCCGGTCGGTGAGCAAGCACGCCCCACTCGCCATCGCTGTGCAGCAAGCTGATGGAGCGCAGGCGCCCTCGCCCGCGACAGAAGAAGACGAAATCGCTGAAAACGAAACCACGGTTGCCCCACCCTTGTCGCTCCTGGACGAGCCCGCTGTCCCCGAAGTGACCGCCGCGCCCGACAGGCTCGCCATCTCCGCCCATCCCGGCCATGCGCTGTCAATTTCCCTCGACGGCGGTCCCGCCGCCACGCGCGTGAAAAAGGCTCTCGCCGATCCCACCCTTGCGAAATCCATTCACGATTACAAGGCCGCCCTGCACGCGCTCTCGGGTGGCCCTGAAAACGTGGCCTTCGAACTCGCCGGCGTCGAGCACGACCCCATGCTCTACTCCTACCTGCTCGACCCCACCTACTCCAACCACGAGCTGCCCCAGGTCGCGCTGCGCCACTTCAACCTCAAGCTGGGTGGATCGCTTCCCGAAGCCGCCGACGTCACCGGCCGCCTCGCCTCCTCCCTGCGCGAAAAAGTCGAGCAGGCCGGGCTGAAGAAGCTTTACGACGAAATCGATCTCCCGCTCGTGCCCGTACTGGCGCGCATGGAAGACGCCGGCGTGAAAATCGATTGCGACGTTTTGGCCGAAATGTCGAGTCGCCTGGATCGCGACTGCCAGTCGGTGGCGCGCCAGATCTACGAACTTGCGGGGCAGGTGTTCAACATCAACTCTCCCAAGCAGCTCGGCGACATTCTGTTCAACAAGCTCAACCTGCCGAGGCCGATGAAGTACGGCAAGGGCAAGACCATCTCCACCGCCGTGGACGTGTTGCAGGACCTCGCCGCCGCGCACGAAATACCGCGCCTGGTGCTCTCCTACCGCCAGCTCTCAAAGCTGAAGTCCACCTACGTGGACGCGCTGCCGCTGCTGCTCAACCCTGTCACGCGCCGCCTGCACACCACCTTCGATCAGACCAACACTGCCACCGGCCGCCTCTCCTCGAAGAACCCGAACCTGCAGAACATTCCCGTCCGCACCGAGCTGGGGCGCGAAATCCGCGCCGCCTTCATCGCCGAGCCCGGCTGCCTGCTGCTGGCGGCCGATTACTCGCAGATCGAACTCCGCCTGCTGGCGCACTTCTCCGAAGACCGGCTGCTGGTGGAGGCGTTCCGCCGCGGCGACGACATTCACACCCTCACCGCCTCGCAGGTCTTTGGCGTGCCCCCGCTCATGGTGGACTCCGAGCATCGCCGCCGCGCCAAGGTGGTGAACTTCGGCATCGTCTACGGCCTCTCGGCCTTCGGGCTCTCCCAGACGCTGGGCATCGACACCAAGGAGGCCAAAGCCTACATTGATGCGTATTTCGAAAAATACCAGGGCGTGCGCCGCTTCATCGACCAGACCCTGGCGCAGGCGAGGCGCGACCAGAAGGTGACCACGCTGTTCGGCCGCGTGCGCCCCATTCCCGACATTCTCAGCAAGAACTCCAACCTCCGCGGCTTCGCCGAGCGCACCGCCGTCAACACCCCGCTGCAGGGCACCGCCGCCGACCTCATCAAGATCGCCATGATCCGCATTGACCGCCTGCTGCGCGAACAAAAACTCCAGTCGCGCATGCTGCTTCAGGTCCATGACGAGTTGGTCTTTGAAGCGCCGGAAGAGGAAATCGAAAGCCTGCGCGCGCTGGTCAAGGAGCAGATGGAGCAGGCCCATCCGCTCAAAGTCCCGCTGCTGGTGGATATGGGCGTGGGCAAGAACTGGCGCGACCTCGACTAGTGGCGCGATCCCGCGTCCGGCAACGATTACTTCGGCGTCGCCACCGCGTTGGCGGCCGGAGCGGCGGCCGCCAGCCTGCTCTCGGTGCCCGCCAGCATTTCACGCGCCTCGTCCGCCTCCGCGCCGGGTGGCGCATGATTCAGGAACGAGCGCAGTTGCTCGGCGGCGCCGGCAAAGTCCCCGCGTTGCATGAGGACGTTGGCGAGAATGAAATCAATACGCGGCAAGCGATGTTGCGAATCCAGTCGCTGTCCCGCGCGCGCGCTTTTCTCGGCCCGATCGAAGTTGCGCAGATTGTAGTTGGCGGCCGCATCGTAAAAATACGCGACGGGATATTCGTAGGCATTCAGCGCCAGCGCGCGTGCGCTGAGTTCGGCGACAGACTTCCAATCCTTCTCCTGGGCCGCCAGCACCGCCAGGCCGAAGTACGGCGGCAGGAAGTGCGGATCAGCTTCGAGGGCCTGCTCGTACGACTTTTTCGCTTCCTCACGGCGTCCCAGGTTGGCGTAGATATCGCCGAGTTGCATCCGTGCCTCTGCGTACATCGGATACAATTCGATCGCTTTGCTGAACTGCCCGGCCGCCTCCGCTTTGTTCCCTTTCTTCAGAAAATTCTGGCCACGTTCAAACGCCTTTTTCGCATTCCGCGGCGCCCGCAGCGAGGTGGCGCTGATGCTGGTGCCCTCTACGTTGCCGAGACGGTGCAGCACGATCGTCCCCACGCTGCCATTGTCGAAGAGCTGGCGCCCTGCCAGCGCAATGGAATCCGAACGGAATCCTGCCAGGTTCGCGCGTAGCTCGCAACCCAGCCATTCCTGCTGCGTGACCCCTTGACTCGCCGTCCCGTACTGCTGCGTGACCCCTTGACTCGCCGTCCCGTCCTGCTGCGTGGCCCCTTGACTCGCCGTCCCGAGTGACCTGCCTGCCGCTTGTGGATTCGGGAACGGTGACATGTTGCGCATCGGATCGGGACCGCCCCCCACCGATGCATCCTGAAAACCTCGATCCTCCGCGCCCAACTGAAACCCGAACTGTCCGTGCGAGTCGGTATAGGACTCGCGCCGCACCCGTCCGTTGCACACGCGTTCGATTGACGCCCGTTCCGGCGGCTCCGTGCCGTCGTCCAGCGTGACTCGCCCGCTGAGGAACACTAACCGGCGCTCCTCCTGTATTCTGGGCGACGTCGGGCGTGCGGGCACGCTGGGAGTGTTCTTCGTCGTGCTACCCCCGCCGGTTTGGCCGCCGGACTGTGAAAACACGAACGGTGCGGCGAAACACAATACAAGGACTGCGTACTTGGCGAGGACTTGTGGTGCACGCATGGCCAAACCTCGATGCGGGTGCCAGAGGCGATTCTATTGAGGAAAAATTGGAAAACCTGCCGAAACCTCGCCCGCTTGCGCAACAGAGTAGGTCTGCCACCCGGCTAAGTCAAACACTTACTGCACCGAGTTGGGACCAGTGGAACAGCCGTGGCAGCAACTCCCCGGCCATGCCCAGGTAGCACTCGTCGAACAGGGCACGGTTGGCCGGTTCCTCCGGCCCTACGTAATACGTCCTCGCCCCGCCGCTGCGGCGTGCCTGAGCCGCGAATGCCGCCGCCGGGTACACCACGCCCGACGTTCCCACCGCCATGAACACCGAGCAGCGCTGCAGTTCCCGCTCAATCACCTCCATCTCGTACGGCGTTTCGCCGAACCAGCAGATATGCGGCCGGATTTGCCCGCCGCACGCGCAGCGCGGCACCTCGTCCTCGTAGATGTTGGCGTCCTCGAACGGCGGCCGGGCGCAGCTGTCGCACCGGCTCTGGAACAGCCGCCCGTGCATGTGGACCACGCTGCGCGACCCCGCCTCCTCGTGCAGCTTGTCCACATTCTGCGTGCACAGGAAAAACCGGTCCCCGAGCGCCTCCTCCAGTTTTGCCAGCGCGAAGTGCGCCGGGTTCGGCTGCTTCTCGCGGTGCGCTTTGCGCCGCATGGAATAAAACTCCCACACCATCCGCGGATCGCGCGCCCACGCCACCGGCGACGCGACCTCCTCCACGCGATAACCCCGCCACAACCCGCCCGCCCCGCGAAACGTCGGCAGCCCGCTCTCCGCGCTCACTCCCGCGCCGGTCAGAACGAATACGCGATCGTTGGCAGCGATGTCGATCATGTGGGGTTCCAGGACTTGGTAATTTCGTAAGTTGGTAATTTAGTAATTTCCAGAGGTCAGGCGTCGAGTCTTGCCTCTGACTGCCACCTGTATTTCAAATTACCAAATTACAAAATTACCAAATTACGAAATCCCTATCGCTCTCTCAATCGCTCCCGCGATTCCTTCCGTGATCCGCCGCATCGTGTCTTCCGACTCCGCTTCCACCATCACGCGCGCCAGCGCCTCCGTCCCGGAATATCGCACCACGACCCTTCCGCTCCCGTGCAGCTCCTTCTGCGCCGCGTCAATGGCGCCGGCGACCTCGGGCAAATCGGCGAACGGGGTCTTCTCCCTGACCCGCACGTTCTTGATCGTCTGCGGATAGACCTTCAAATCGCCGACCAGTTCGTGCAGCGGCTTTCCGCTGCGCGCCATCACCTCCATCACCCGCAACGCGGTCAGCAGGCCGTCGCCGGTGGTGGAATCGCCGTCGCGGAAGATGATGTGTCCCGACTGCTCGCCTCCCAGCGTCGCGCCTGTCTTTTTCATCTCCTCCAGCACGTATTTGTCTCCCACCGGCGCCCGCAGCATGCGGATGCCGCTGCGCTCCAGTGCCACCTCCAGGCCCATGTTCGACATCGTGGTCGCCACCACCGTGTCGCCCTTCAGCCGCCCCCGCGCCTTCATGTCGCGCGCCGCCAGCAGCAGGACGGCGTCGCCGTTCACCACTCGTCCTTTGCGGTCCGAGAACAGCGCCCGGTCTGCGTCTCCGTCGAAGGTGACTCCCAGGTCGAAGATCCCGCGCCGCTGCGCGACTTTTTCCGCGACGATTTTCGGATGGAGCGCGCCGCAACTCTCGTTGATGTTCTGCCCGCTCGGCTGATCGCAGGTCAGTTCGGCGTGAATGCCGCAAATTCGAAACACCTCGTGCGCCACCGGTGTCGCCGCTCCGTTCGCACAGTCCACCAGCACGCGCAGGCGGCGCAGCGAAGTCCCTTCCACGTTTTTCGCCAGCCACGCGACATATTCCTTCAGCAGCCGCGGCTCGGTCCCCATCGGCCCCGGCTTGTCGCTTGGCTGCGCCGCGGCGGCCGGAACCCGGTTCCCGTGCAGCAGCGCGAAGATGTCGCCCTCCAGTTTTTCCTCCACCTCATCGGAAAGCTTGTAGCCGTCGTGCCCGAAGATCTTGATGCCGTTATCGGTCCAGGGATTGTGCGATGCGGAAATCACCACGCCCGCGGCAAAACCGCCGCGCGCCAAAAAAGCCACCGCCGGCGTGGTGATCACGCCTGCGCTCTGCGCGGCGACGCCCGCCGATTCCAGTCCGCGTGTCAGCGACTCCGCAATCCACGCGCTCGACTCCCGCGTGTCCTGCCCGATCACCACCTGCGCGTCGCCGTGCTGCGCCTTCAACTGCTGCCCCAGCGCCGCACCCACGGCATACACGGTAGCGGCATCCAGCGGCGGATCGCCCGCCACGCCGCGGATCCCGTCGGTTCCAAATAGCATTCTCATCGGCCGGAGAGCCTTTCGTGCGGAAAATATGCGACTTTGAATTTTATCGTAGCCCGGTGGTTGGCGAAGCGCAGGCCCAATTGCAGATTGCAAATTACCAATTCCAAAATCCAAACTCACTTCCTCTCGCCGATCGTGAACTCCGTCCACGGCCCGGCGATCATGTCCGTCAGCGCCGGTTTTTGCCATGCAAACTCCGGATGCGCCGCCAGGAACTCCGCCGCCTTGAAGTTGCCGCCGCACGCATGACCGGCGCGCGCCACGAAAGCCATCTTCTTCGCCATGGCCGCGTCGGCGGCCTTGGCCTGCACCGTGCCTCCGGGATAATACGGATCCCAGTCCCATTCCTTGGTCCCGCGCGGCGACGTCTCCACGTGCCCGCACAGCGTCCGCTCGCTCGCCTCTTCTTTCTTCTGGAATGAATCGTAGTGGTCGCTCTCGAACTTCTCCGCCAGCGCGGCGTCAATCTTCCCTTTATGCTGCGCCATCAACTGGTCCCAGCGCGCGTGCCGCGCGTTCATCGAGCTCGACTTGTCGCTGACATCGAAATCGGTTTCGTCCTTGATTAATTCCGGGTCGCTGGGAAAATTCGACCCCACGTAGTACCCGTCCTTCGTCCGCCATAGACGAGTGTGCTTCAGGCCCTGCTCGAAGCGCGCCACCTCGCCGGTGTTGAAGTCCGCCAGCAGCCAGTCGTTGGCGTAGCCGCCGTTGTTGCCGTCGTTCATGATCTTGACGTACTCATCGATGGACTTCGCGTACTGTGTCGCCTTGCGGGCGCGCACGAACTCCGGCTTGCCGTTGGGATCGTAGCCGTGGAAGCGCGCGATCGTCGTCTCCGTCACCGCCAGGCCCGCCGCATTGATGGTGAAGTCGTCATCGCTGACGATCACCCCCGGAAATCCGTCCATGATCATGCGGTAGCCCTTCTGCGGCACGATGTCGAAGATGATTCGCCAGCGCGCCCCGTGTAGAACGCTGGTCCAGTTATTGTGCGCGATCACCGGACGATGATCCTTCGTCCAGCTCCCGGTGGCCACGAACGCGCTGCAATTCCCCGGCGCGTGCAGCGGTGGATGTTCCGGCGCTTCCAACCCCGCGCGTTTCTGCTTCTCCTCCAGCCACGGCACATAGTAATCCGGCACCTCCTCGAAGGCGTTCAGCGCCACCACGTCCCACACATCCATGGCGGCGCCGCGCCCCTTCAGCCCATTGGCGATCCCCTGCAATTCCTGCTGGTACTCGGTGTCAATGTGCGGCCACAGGACGTCGCGCGCCGTCGCGCGGAAAAAATCCCAATCGCGCTTGGTGTTGTGCGTGTTCTGCAGCTTCACCGCCTGGAACGCGTCCTCGATTTCCGGCGCCAGCAGGTACCCGTGCTGATATCCGATCTCCGCCGGCGATCCCTCCAGGTGCACATACGTCCACCCATCGCGATGAAAGCGATATGACCGGTGTGTTTCCGTCAATACCGGGCCATGTTGGGAGTTCTGCAGCGTTGCGGACCGGCCTGACATGGCCAGCATCGCAAACGCCAGCCCGCCCAGGATGGCCAGTATTAAGTACATAGGGAAACGTGAACTTGGTTGAAAGCGCATCGCCAGAGTCTATGCGCTCGTACTGCCGTTCTTCAATCCGCAATCGGCAAAGATGGTGAATTGCTGTTCGATCGCCCGATCGCCCGATCACCCGATAGAATTGCCCCATGCCTGACGATCGCCGCGAGCCCGCCTACCTCCACAGCGAACAAGACGCCGCCGCGCGCAGCCCCATCGCGCGCCAATTCCTTGCCACGCGCCGCCGGCTGAATGAGAACGTGGACGCCGCCGACAACTACCTGGTCAAGCGCTTCTACAACCTCGACCACAATACCTACCTGGAAGGCGCGATCCCGGCCAAGTACAAGGAATTGATGGGGCTGGTGGTTTCCGCCGGGCTGCGCTGCGACGACTGCATCAACTACCACATCATCCAGTCGTACCGCCTCGGCGCCTCGCGTCCCGAGCAGGAGGAAGCGCTCAACGTCGCGCTCATGGTCGGCGGCTCCATCGTGATCCCGCACCTGCGCCGGGCGTACGCCTTATTGGCGGAGCTGTATCTGGCGTAGTGAGCGCGTATCACATGGCAAAATCCGGGCCCACCACTCACGTCGCTGTCGGCGTTACAGACTGAAAGCTGAGAGCTGATAGCTGAGAGCTAGTACGGGAACGGTGCCTGATACCAGCGCTCCCAAATCTTGGCTTCCACGAACAGGCGGAACAGGTTGGAATCGATGTTGCCGTCCTTCACCTCCGCCTCCAGGATTTGCAGCGACCTTTCCAGTGTCACGGCCTTTTTGTAAGGACGGTCGCTCGCCCCCAGCGCGTCAAAAATGTCGGAGATCGTCATCATCCGCGTTTGCAGCGGAATCTCCGGCGCCGTCAGCTTGTTGGGATATCCCTTCCCGGTCAGCTTTTCGTGGTGGCCGCGCGCGATTTCCGGAATGTTACGGATCTCCTTGGTCCACGGAATCTTGCTGAGAAACTCGAAGGTGTGCGTCACGTGCGACTCGATCAGCAGCCGCTCATTTTCATCCAGCGATCCCTTGGGGATCGACAGCAGCTGCGCCTCGTACGGCGTCAGCAACTGCTCGTCCGTGCCGTCGAAAACCAAAAAGTGCCGCGCCGTGATCTCCTTCAGCTTGTCGAAATTTCCTTCCGCCAGCACCGTCGGCTCGTTCGACTGCAGCACCGTAGCGAAAAATCCATCCACTTCCTGCAACTGCTGCTCGAAGAACGCGTCGTACTCGGTCTGCTTGGCAAGGTACTCGTCGCGCCCCTTTTCCAGCACGTAATTGAGCTTCGACTGCAGCGACCGCACCTGCATGCTGCGCTTCACCGAGTCGCGGAACCGCCGCTGGAGATCCCTAAAGTCCGCTGGAAGCAACTTCATCGCCTTGACCAGCACTTGCTCGGGCACGCCCACCTTGCCGAAATCGTGCAGCAGCGACGCGTACCGGATCTCCTTCATCTGGTCGCGCGTGAATTGGACGTCCTTGTACACCCCGTCGCCGGCTCGGTCCACCGTTTCCGCCAGCGCCACCGTCAGGTTCATCACCCGTTCCGAATGGCCCGACGTGGTCGGATCTCGCGATTCAATCGCGGTCACCGACGCCTTCACGAATCCCTCGAACAGCTCCTGCTGTTTCTGGTACAGCTTGCTGTTTTCCAGCGCCACCGCCGCCTGGCTGGCCAGCGACGCCACCATCTCCTGCTGCCGCACCGTGTACGCCACCACCTGCGTCACCACCGCCGACAGCGAATTCAGCTTCGCCTCGGCGCTCCGCTTGGCGTTGATCAACTGCACCACGCCCACGATCTCCCCCGTCTTCGGGTTGCGCATCGGCACCGCGATCATGGACTTGGTGCGGTAGCCCGAATCCTCGTCGAACTTGCGGTTGAACGAGTACGGCACCAGCTCCGGCAGGTGATAGGCGTCTTCCAGGTTCACGATCTCGCCCGTCTGCACCACGTAGCCCGCGATGGACTTGTCGCTGATCTCCATCACCGCTTCGCGGAACGCGACGTTCCCCACGGTGTCATTCTGCGGCAGCTTGAAGAGCAGCACCTTTTTGGTTTTTTCCTTGCGGCTGACCACCAGCTTGGCGCCGCCGTACTCCTTCAGTTCCTCCGGCGCCGGCGGCAGCGCCTCGCCCTCCAGCGGCACTTCTTCCACCAGGTACAACGATCCCGCGTCGCTCTTGGTGATCTCCCGCGACTTGGTCAGGATCATCTCCAGCAGCTTGTCCGTGTCGTGCTCGGCCGACAGCGCCGCCCCGATCGCGTTCAGTTCCTTGATCTCGTTGGTCGCCCGGTCCAGCCGCTCGTTCGCCTCCCGCCGCGTCGCCGACAGATGGATGTGGTCCAGCGCCTGGTCCATCATGCGTTCCACCAGCAACGGCTGGGTATTGGTCGGCAGGTACCCGTACACAGCGCCGTCCAGCCGCGCGTCGCGGTAGCGGGTGTCGGAAAGGGCGATGATGCGGATGTTGGGCGCGCGCAGCAGCGGCTGGTATTGCGCCAGCAGCCGTTCCGAGGAGACCACCACGATGGTCTCCGCCTCGCGCGACGCCAGGTCGGCGTACTTCACCCGCGCGTAGCGCTGGCAGGCGGCAATCGCCTTGTGCGCCAGTGTGTCGCCATCGAAGCAGATGACGGCGGGCATGGTGCGCAAGGCGCTGGAAACGCTCGCCTTGTCCGGCGTTGCTCTGGTGGTGCTCATAGGCCGGCCTGACCAGCGCGCGCGGGCACACTGGTGCTTCCTGACAGAGCCGCCACTATAGCTCAAGCGCCGGGGAAAAAAAACCGTTGTCCCCGCTTGCCAGGGAGGTACCCTCCGTCCCGGGTGCTGACTTCGCGATCCATCCAGCCTTTCCCGTTGCCTGATGTATAATCCCTCGCCTCTCCCCTCGGCGTTTCTTGCGGAAGTCAGTCCCAACCCGACGAAGAAGTTTCAGTTTCGGGTTTTGAGTGCGCAGTTTCGGGTTCAGGTCCCACCGTCTGAAACTGAAACTGAAGCTGAAACTCGTTTGGAGGCCCATCATGTCGTCTGAGCCGGTGAAAGGGGTTGTCCCGCCGAATGGCGGCGGCGCCGCCGCTGCTGACGCTTTCACGCGCGAAGCCCCCGAGGAGTCCAAGCCCGCGGCCGAGCCGCAGCATTTCTTGCAGCGCATCAAACTGTTCAGCGCCCTCTCCGTGGACGACTGCCAGCAGGTGGTCAAGCGCATGAAGCGCCGCGACTTCCTGCCCAACCAGGTCATCGTCCGGGAAGGCGCGCCGGGCAATTCCATGTTCTTCATCACCGCCGGCCTGGTGGAGATCCGCAAAAAGGACCCGCACACCGGCATTGACTTCCTCCTCACCGAATTGGGTCCGGGACAGAACTTCGGCGAAATGGCGCTGCTCACCGGCAAGCCGCGCACCGCCTCCGTCACCTCTCTTCAGCCCACCACCTGCGCCGTGCTGGAACGGGCCGATTTCCACGACCTGCTGCTGCAGTACCCGAAAATCGGTCTCGCCCTTACTACCGTGCTCGCCGAGCGTGTCGAGAACGCCAGCCAGCATGTCGGCATCGAATTCATCAACCTCGCCAAAATGCACTTCGATCCCCGCGTGCTCGGGCTGCTTCCCCTGCCCATGATGCTGCAGCACAAGGTGATTCCCATCGCCTTCATCAACAACCGTCTCTCCCTCGCGATGGTCAATCCCAACAACATCATCGCCGTGGACGACATCCGCCGCATCATCAAGGGCGTCATGATCGAGCCGGTCGTCACCACCGAGGAAGATTTCAAAAAGTTCATGAGCACCACCTACAACCAGCTCATGAAGAAGGAAGAGGAAAAGCCCGCCACCGGCGTCACACCCGCCACCACCCTGGTTGCGCCGCCGGTCTCGTCCGAGGCCATGATCGACATGATGCAGTCCGACCTCATCCGCGACATCCAGGTCTCCGAGGACAAAATCGCCGAAAGCAAGCAGGACCTGATGTCCGCCAGCGAGGACGCGCCCATCATCCGCCTCGCCAATTCCGTGCTCGGACTGGCCATCAAGAAGGGCGCCAGCGACATCCATGTCGAGCCGATGGAGAAAGACGTCATCATCCGCTACCGCATTGACGGCGTCCTCCAGACCATTCAGAACCTGCCCAAGAAAGTGCAGCTCGGGCTCATTTCGCGCCTCAAGATCATCTCCAAGCTCGACATCAGCGAGAAGCGCCTGCCGCAGGACGGCCGCATCTCCGTCTACATGGAATCCAAGCCGATTGATTTCCGCGTCTCCACCATTCCCGGCAAGTGGGGAGAAAAAGTCTGCCTGCGCATCCTCGACAAGTCCAACACCATGCTGGGACTCGACAAGGTCATCTCCCACGAGCCCACCCTCAAGCTGGTCCGCGAACTGATCGACCAGCCCTACGGAATCCTGTACGTGACCGGGCCGACGGGCTCGGGCAAAACCACCACGCTCTACTCCGCCCTCGCCGAAATCAACGACCCGGCCTTCAACATCTCCACCGCCGAAGACCCCATCGAGTACGACCTCGCCGGCGTCAACCAGATCCAGGTGCATCCCGATATCGGCCTCGACTTCGCCCGCATTCTGCGCGCCTTCCTCCGCCAGGATCCCGACATCATCCTGGTCGGCGAAACCCGCGATAAAGAGACCGCGCACATCGCGGTGGAAGCCGCGCTCACCGGGCACCTGGTCTTCACCACGCTGCACACCAACTCCGCCGCCGGCGCGTTCACCCGCTTGAACGAGATGGGCATCGAGCCGTTCCTGGTTTCCTCCTCCACCATCGGCGTGATGGCGCAGCGCCTGGCACGCCGCCTGTGCAAGCACTGCAAGGAAGAGTACGTCGCCGAAGACGCGACCTGCGATTACATGGGCCTGCCGCGCGGGTCGAAATTCTGGAAAGGCCGCGGCTGCGACGCCTGCGCCGGCAAAGGCGTGAAGGGGCGCATCGGAATCTACGAAGTGATGAAAATGAACGCCGAGCTGCGTTCCATGGTCGCCAAAGGCGCGCTAACCGAAGACATCCACAACGCCGCGCTTCGCCACGGCATGCTCGACCTGAAGAAATACGCCGGCTTGCTGCTGCTGAATGGCGATACGTCGGTGGAAGAAGTCTTGCAGGTAGTTTCGGTACAGGAATAGCTCTCAACGTCGTGTCATCCTGAGCGAGGATGCGCTGGCAGGGCCCGTGCGCGCCGGTTTTGCGCGACGCGGGCTGCCAACGCGCATCCGAGTCGAAGGACCCCTGCGTTTGCCGCTGATTCACGCAGATCGGAGTCCCCGAAGCGGACGCCAGAACCTACTCGGACGCGAGTGGGGAGTGCCTGCGGGCTGGCGTGCCCGAGTCCCGGATAACAAAAATCCGCCGGAATATTGACCGGGATTGTAGAGTTACACATGCACGGGTGGTCCTATTCCGACGTGCGGGGGAAACAGGTGCTATGAAACCGACGATCAGAGACATCGCTGCGGCGCTGCTGTCCCTTCAGGGACTTAGGGCGAGCGGCAACGAGTTGCAAGTGTTAGACCGCGTCTTGACTGAGGAACAGATGCTCGATTTTGTCCACGATATGGCTCTCGAAGCCATGGAGCAAGGATGGTAGATTCGCCGTCCGCCCATGCCTAGAGAGCACTACAGCCACCAGGCTCGATCCCCGCTATTAGCAGCCTCATGCAGGACTGGGTGAAGAATTTATTCCTCGACACGTTCTGAACGACGTGTTGTAGACTCTTCGCGATTCACCTTCGCGAGGGAACGATAGTGCAGCCGGTTCAGTCGTTTGCGGTCGGTCATCTGTATACGAACGACCAAATTCGATTCGCGCTTGGAGTCGAGAACCTGGGTGGAATTCGACCGTCCGTCGATTCGCAAGGCAGGTTAAAGCACGTCGCAATTATGACGTCCGACCTCGACTGTGATCGAAACCTATCAGAAAATCCCTATGCTGACCGCATCGAAGGTGGAACGTTACTCTACACCGCTGCCGGACGCGAGGGCGATCAGAAGCTATCTGGGCGAAATAAGCGCCTTGCGGAACAGTATGACAGCCCAACACCATTCTTCGGCTTCGCAAATGTTGGACGCCAGGTGTACCGGTTCTTGGGCCTACTTCAACTGATCAGACACTACCGCGACATCCAAGCGGATCGTAAAGGCGACCTTCGAACAGTCTGGATGTTCGAGTTCCGCATCCACACGGCACTCTCCGAAATTCGAATTGATGACGCACGGTCGGCAATGAACACACTACTGGAGACCAAAGCCGAGAGCGGAGATGACTCGACCGACGAGCAGCCTTCTCCTTCGATGATCGTCCAAGCTGCCGAAGGCGAGGTCGAGAGAGTTCGATCGAGATTGCTTGCGCTATCTCCCCGCGAATTCGAGCAGTTCGTTGGCCGCTTCTTCGAGATCAATGGTTTCAGCGAAGTCAGAACAACCTCCTTCCAGGGTGACGGTGGCATCGACGTGGAAGCATACGTCACTACCGATAATCTCTTCTTCGCCGGCACACACGTGCAAGCTCAGGTTAAGAGATGGCGGCACACAGTTGGCAGTGTCGAGCTAAACGGTTTTCGGGGCGCTCTGGCGACTACTGCGAAAGGCGTTTTCATTTCCACGGGTTACTTCAGCAGAGCTGCAGTTCAGCAGGCAATAGCGCTATCGAAGCCTTCCATCGCTCTAGTTGACGGTAGGCGGTTAGCAGTAGTCTGCCTTCGGCAAAGGTGCTTACCCTAGACGAACGGCGGCGGACGGCCCTCGATAAGTGCATTTGGACAGAGTTGAACCTGAACAACGAACGGCGCTTCTTCGCAAAGCTCAGGAATTCTTAGTTGCGAAAGTCGGCGAATACCACAAGCAGCAAAGACTTAAACCAGTTTTTGACCCATCGAAGACCAAAGCAGAGTTCGTTGCGGCACTGCTCGGGCTCGCGCGGGAACAGGCGAAATCTGATGCGGTCGCACAGTACTTGGTCGGCGCGAAACTTCAAGTACGCTTTCCAGACCAATCAGTCAGGAACGAGTCATATAGCACAGCCGATCAACAAGGGGGACGGGCTGGTGATTTTGAGATTAGCAACACCGTGTTTCACATTACAGTGTCACCTTCTGCCGGACACTTTGACAAATGCCAGAGGAATCTCCAGGCCGGGCTGCGCCCGTATGTAGTAGTTCCGAGCGGAATGTTGGAAGGTGCAAGGCAGAATGCGGAACACATAGCACCCGGTCAGATTGCAGTTGTTTCAATAGAGTCGTTCATTGCGCAGAACATAGATGAGTTGGGGCGATTCGATTCTGACGCCAGTCGGGAGCAACTCCGATCGTTACTCGTCGCGTACAATGTACGCGTCGATGCGGTTGAAAACGACAAGTCACTCCTGATTGATATACCGCCTAATTTGTAGCTGCAGTGGCGCGTTACCCACCCTTTCGCCCAGTCTTGGCGAAGGGTGGGGAGTCCCCTGAGTTTTTGCGAGAAAATGCCAGTATCGAATGTGGGCTGATGTCCCGAAAGTCTGCCTGTCGCTCTATCAGGCGAGCAGCATGCGCATCGGTTCCAGGGTGCGCTTGAAGGGATGGAGAACCAGGCCTAAGATTTCCAGCGTCACCGCTCCCAGCAACGCCTGATCTCCCGGTTCGCCCAGGATGACCGGCGTGTGTCCCTCGCCTTCGGGCAGTCTGAGGTGCGCCTCCGAGACGGCGCGCTCAACCGTGGTGCCATCGGCCAGCGTAAACGTGACCTGACGCTTGGGCGCAAGCTCCAGCGCTTTCCAATCATCGTGCGGCAGCAGGGTGTAGGTTGCGCCGCTGTCAACCAGGAAACGTACGGTAGCCTGTTTGTCCGTCGGGCCCGTAACCACCCCTTCAACATACGTGACGCCCATGTCCGCCACGTCCTTTCTGCGTCTGACATGCGCCTCGGTAGTATGACACACGGGTGCGTACTTGGCTTTCGTCTCCGGTTGACACTCGTCCCAGCCGCCGCGTAGGCTTGCGGCAACCAATCAGGGGTGTCGAACCACACGGCCCGTAGGTTCACTCACAAAATCCAAAGAAAGTCCTGAGGAGGTTGCACCGCATGCGTAAGACGTTTCTCGTGCTGTCCATCGTTTGTCTAACCGCAGCCCTGGCCGTAGCCCAGGCCCCGCCGCCGGCCAGCGTCTGCGAGGTTCACATCAACAAAGTAAAGCCGGGCATGACGGCGCAGTACGAGCAGGGACGCGCCAAGCACATGGCCTGGCACAAGTCGCAGAACGATACCTGGTCCTGGGAGGTCTGGGAGATCACCACCGGGGAGAACAGCGGTAACTACCTGGTGGCCACCTGCGGCCACGATTGGAAGGACTTCGACACGCGCGAGAAGTTCAACGTCGCCGACGGCGCCAACGCCAACGCCACCATGGGTCCCTACCTGGCCGGGGATACCGTGACCTACTATGCGCTCCGTTCCGACCTCACCGTGGCCCACAAGCCCGGCGCCACGCCGCCCCCATACCTGAGCGTGATCTATTTCGCCCTCAAGCCGGAGGGGCTGCTCGACTTCGCCGACGCGGTCAAGAAGATCAACGCCGCCTTCGCCAAGACCAACACGCCCACCACGGTCCAGGACTGGTATTCGCTCGCCAACGGCGGACGCGGCCCCGAGCTGGTGCTGGTGCAGGAACGCAAGAACATGGG
Organism: Terriglobia bacterium; assembly: GCA_020072845.1. Lineage (NCBI taxonomy): Bacteria > Pseudomonadati > Acidobacteriota > Terriglobia > Terriglobia bacterium. The sequence continues at coordinate 344,483 of JAIQGF010000011.1, read as the reverse complement.
CGAGATGGCGGGTACAACCGCAAAAACGCTGGACGCGATCATGCAGGAGGCCTACGGCGACCAGGGCGCAACCATCATGACTGCGCTGCGCAAGGATTATTGGGGCTCCACCTCCGAGCTGCTGCATTTCCGGTCCGACCTCAGCTACATGGCGCCCGCCGCCAAGTAACTGCGGCATTGTGGAATTGAGGTTTGCTTAGGTGCGCTGCTCGCGGCGAGAACCGCGGGCAGCGCAGTTCTTCTTGAGACGACAGAAAAACAGCCCCTGATTCACGCGGATGAACGCGGGTCCATTGATTCTGCTGCGTTATCCACAACGGTTTCAAACTTCTTTGTTGATTCGTTCGATTCCTATGCTTTAATTGCACTCCGATTTGTAATTGGATAGGAGCAGTGGAGAGGGCGAACATGTCGTTTGAAGAGGCACTTCAGGCATCCACAAGAGACGAAGGATTCAAGGCTACGATTTACGCGATGAACTCTCTCCTGATGCAAAAGGGAATTTACACGCAGGAAGAATTCCAAAACCTCTTCGTAGAGTGGGTGGAAAAAGAGCAGCGCAAGCGCGAAACCGCACCATCCGTTCGCACCGCATAGGCGTCACTTCTGTCTAGAAGCAGTTGCAACACAAGCGTAAGTTGTTGTAACTGCATGACCGTGATGAACTGATGCTTGGTTGGAGCGCAAAGCGCAGCATCGTCGATTCAACAACTTCGAGGACTTGTTGCTCAGTTCGGTTCATTTACGAGAGGCCTTCTAGGACCGGAACGCTGACGATTAATGATGACGCCAGCAACAGTCCACAGACGGTCAAGCTCACCGGGAAGGGTTCCTAACAGAGAGCCAATCGGTGACCTGCCCCCCATTGTTAGTCCACGGATAACGAGACTTTCTCCGGTTTTTGTTCGCCCCACGCTCCTTCCTGCGTAGCGGGGATGGGGGCGTGGGGCAAGGGGCCGGCGTTTGAGGCCTCTTGCCCCACTCCATCTCTGTAGAAGCTCGCTGCCGCCTGCGCTGCAAACTCCACTGGTGTACGGTACTGCAAGCTGCTGTGCGGACGCATTTCGTTGTAGTCCTGCTTCCACTGCGCGATCTTCTCCCTGGCATCGGCCAGATCGGTGAACCAGTTCTCGTTCAGGCACTCGTCACGGAAGCGCCCGTTGAAGCTCTCCACGTAGCCGTTCTCCATCGGCCGTCCTGGCTGGATCGTGTGCCAGTGAAGACCTTGCCCGTAGGCCCATTGATCGACAGCGCGGCTCACGAACTCAGGCCAAGTGTTTCGCAGTTCGAGCGTGGTGGGTCCCCACAAAAGTCCCCACAGTAGCCATCAGCAGAACTAACAAGCGCTGGTAAACTACTGAAAGTGAACCCGGAGGGATGCGTGAGTGGTCGAAACGGGCGGTCTTGAAAACCGCTGTGCCCGAAAGGGTACCGGGGGTTCGAATCCCTCTCCCTCCGCCAGCTCTCTATTGAGGTCCCTCGCTGCGCTCGGGATTTCGGCACGCGGCTCCCGCTTCGCTCACGCCGCGTAAGCGCCTCAAGTTCGAATCCCTCTCCCTCCGCCAGTTTCATGCAATCCCAATCGCTTCAGCCTCAGTGCAGTGTGGAAAGATCCTGCGGTGGAATTGAGGTTGCGTGTCCTGAAGTTGTCCCCAACGATTTCTGGGGTCTGCCTTGCGTTCTCAATGTTGTCCTCCAGCTTCGCCATTGCGCTGCGAACGTCGTCAGCGGCCGTCTTGATGCTGTACATCGCCGTGGTGCTCACGTTCGCGTGGCGCAAAACGGCGACGAGCGGCGGTCACAGCGAAGCAAAGCGGCGAGTTCTAATTTGAACGCCAACCCGATCCGGCACTGATGGCTTAACAAAACATTTCCTACTGCTGTTGCTCCCGTCACTCCTGCGGTACCCTCCGAAAGATAGCTCGTGCGAATCATGGAGAGAAGAAACCAACCTGCCTCCGGTCCTCTCAACCGCCCGGCGGGCCTGCGGACTCTGATCCTGATTCCCATCATTCACACTCAAGCCGACATGGGAGCGCTCAGCGAGCCAATCCAGCGCATGAAAGTGGCGAAGCTGGGCAAGAAAAGCTTGGAACGCAATTTCGAGTTGGTCACCCGGCTGTGGACGCAAATCGAACAGACCCTCGAGGGCCTGGCAATTCCCTACGAGCGGCTCCGTGTCTACCAGGATGGGTTGCCGGTGTGCGGCCGCGAGTTGGAGATCGTGAGCGAGCTGGCCAAGGCGGGGAGCCGCAACCATCAACTGCTGCTGAAACTGAAGGAAAAGGGCGCCACCATCATGGGCACGGAATCCTCCGAGTTGCTGGTCGAGGAGTATCAGCTCCAGCAGCAAGCTTTCTCCGTGCCGCCGTCCAAAGTCCCGGCGCGGGCCGCGTCCCGAGGCAGGAATTTGCGGGATTCCTTGCTCCAGCGGCGCGACCAGTTCCTCGGCGCCAGGATCAACACCACCCTCCAGCAGGGCGAAACCGGCCTGCTTTTTCTGGGCATGCTGCACTCGGTGGAGTCTTGGCTGGCCAAAGACATCCGAGTAGTCCGCCCCATTCGCCATCTGCCCATTCACCATCCTTGACGTGGGAGACAGAACGCTACATGACTGCGGGAAACAAGATTCTGATCGTGGACGAGCAAGCGGAGGCGTGCAGCCTGCTGTCTGAGTACGTGGGGCAGGAGGGCCTGACCGCGATCATCGCCCACACCGGGGAAGCCGGCCTGGAAAAAATTCGCACCGAGGTTCCCGACGCGCTGATCCTGGCTTCCCGATTGCCGGACATGGACGGCATCCAGGCCTTGAAGGCAGCCAAGGCGCTGGATCAGGACCTGCCGGTGATTCTGATGACGCACACGCCGGAGATTCGGGGAGCGGTGGCCGCCATGCGGGCGGGCGCCCACGACTACCTGGAGAAGCCGCTCAAGCACCACGAAGTGCTGCGGGTGGTATTCCGCGCCTTGAACGAGCGTTCCCTCAAGCGCAAGGTGCGCTGCCTGTCCTTGCAGGTGGAAGACGAGGCCTCGCTGCGGGAGTCGATGGGCCCCAGCAGCGTCATCGACCGCCTGGCCTCGGAGGTCGCCCGCGTCGCCAAAACCAACTTCAGCGTGCTGATTCTGGGGGAAACCGGGACGGGCAAGGAGTTGGTGGCGCGCGCCACTCACGCCCTGAGCTTCCGCTCGCAGAGTCCGCTGCTCACCGTGGACTGCGGCGCCATCCCGGAGACGCTGCTGGACAGCGAGCTATTCGGATACGAGAAAGGGGCCTACACCGGGGCGGACCAGCGGCGGATGGGGAAGTTCGAAATGGCCTCGGGCGGAACCTTTTTCCTGGACGAAGTTTCCAATATGCCTCTGGGATCGCAGGCCAAGCTTCTGCGCGTGCTGCAGGAGCGAACCATTTGCCGCATTGGGGGTACGCAGCCCATCCGCGTGGATGTGCGGGTTCTGGCGGCCAGCAATCAGGATCTGCACCACCTGGCGGAGTGCAAGGAAGGCCTGTTTCGCCGCGATGTCTATTTCCGCCTGAACGAATTCACCATCAACGTTCCCCCCTTGCGGGAGCGGCGGGAAGACATCGTCTATCTGGCCCAGCGGTTTCTCAAGCTCACCAACGCCGAGCTGCACAAGAAGGTCGAGAGCTTTACCCAGGCGGCGGTCGATGCCCTGCTGGCCTACCACTGGCCGGGCAACGTCCGCGAGCTGCGCTCCATGATCCGGCGGGCGGTTCTACTGGCCGATGACACCATCAGCCAGCATCATCTCGCCATTCCCAGCGCCCCGCCACAGAGCACGGCGAATGCGGAGCACGATGCGGGCTATGCGGTGGCCGGGCAGAAGCCCTGGAACGGCTTGTCCCTGAGAGACATCGTGCAACAAAAGACCGCTGCCCTGGAGCGCGAGATTCTGCTGCGCGTGCTGCGCGAAACCGGCGGCAACAAAGCCAAGGCTTCGCGCTTGCTGCACATCGACTACAAGACCATTCACCTGAAACTCAAAGAGTACGGCATTCTTTCCGACAGAACGAGAAAAGGAGAGCTCTAAGTGGAAAAGACGAGAGAGAAAGACACACGCGGCGGACTGGAAGGCGGCCTCGGAGGCATCCTCCGCGGCCTGGGCGACCTGGTGGAAAAACTGGCCGACCTGGAACAGCAGGGCGAGATATCCAAGACCGGAACCATTCGCGGCTCGGGAGAACAAGTCCGGGGCATCTACGGATTCACCGTGAAAGTGGGCCTGGGAGATCAGGGGCCGCGCATCGAGCCGTTTGGCAATATTCGCCGCGACGCCAGCTCGGGGCGCACCGAGGTCCAGGAAGTGCGCGAGCCGATGGTGGATATCTTCGACGAAGAGAAGTACTTGCTGGTACTGGCGGAGCTGCCCGGCACCAGTAAGGAAGATGTCCATATCGAACTGGAGGACGATGTTCTGACCATCGCCGCCGAGCGCGGCGACAAGAAGTACCGCAAGGAAGTTCTCCTGCCGCGCAGCGTCCCGAAAGAGAAGATGCAGGTCAGCTGCAATAACGGGGTGCTGGAAATCCGGTGGGTGAAGTAGTTCGAAAGCCAAGGGAGCGGTAATGAAATGGGCGGCAAGCCACTGAAGCTGAAAGTCAGCGAGGCGCTCAGCAAGGACGTGGGCCGGGCCTACGCCCGCATGGGGCCGGAGGACCTGGCCCGGCTGGGGGTGGAGGTCGGAGACATCGTGGAAGTCGCCGGCAAGGCCCGGACCGTCTGCAAGGCCATGCCCGGATTTAAGGACATGCGAGACCAGTCCCAGGTGCAACTGGACGGGCTGACGCGGGAAAACGCGGCCGTCGGGCTGGATGAACATATCGTGGCACGACCTATTTCCTGCCCGGCGGCGGAGCGCGTGGTTCTGCTCCCCACCAACGTCGTCCCCTCGGAGCGCGACATGGACTACATCGGCAGCCGTCTGGACGGGTTGCCGGTCCTGGCGGAGAACCGCATCCGGGCCACCTTGTTCGGATCGCGCTGGGCCGACTTCAAGGTGGAGAGCACGGTGCCCAAGGGCCCGGTGCTGATCGGGCCCGGCACCCAGTTGCTGATCTCCAAGACAAAGCCGCAGCAAGCCGCCGCGCGCGCCATTTCCTACGAGGACATTGGCGGGCTGAAGCCTCACCTGACCCGCATCCGGGAGATGATCGAGCTTCCTCTGCGCTACCCCGAGGTCTTCGAGCGTCTGGGGATCGACGCGCCCAAAGGAGTGCTGCTGTACGGGCCACCGGGCTGCGGCAAGACGCTGATCGCCCGCGCCATCGCCCACGAGACCCAGGCCAGCTTCTTCTCCGTCAGCGGCCCCGAGGTCATCCACAAGTTTTACGGCGAGAGCGAAGCGCATCTGCGGAAGATCTTCGAGGAGGCCGACCGCAAGGCCCCCAGCATTATTTTCCTCGACGAAATCGACGCCATTGCCCCCCGCCGCGAGCAGGTGGTGGGCGACGTGGAGAAGCGGGTGGTGGCGCAGTTGCTGGCGCTGATGGACGGGCTCGCCAGCCGGCGCAAAGTGATCGTGATCGCGGCCACCAACCTGCCGCAAGTACTGGACCCGGCGCTGCGCCGGCCGGGGCGGTTTGACCGGGAGATTTCCATCCCCATTCCCGACCGCCCAGGGCGCCTGCAGATTCTGGAGATCCACAGCCGCGGCATGCCGCTGGGGAAAGAAGTCGACCTGCCCCACCTCGCGGCCATCACCCACGGTTTCGTGGGGGCTGACTTGGAAGCGCTGTGCCGCGAGTCGGCGATGATCTGCCTGCGCCGCATCTTGCCGGACGTGGACTTCGGCCTGGCCCGCATCCCCTACGACCAACTGGCCAAGCTGGAAGTCGAGATGGACGATTTCCTGGCCGCGCTGCAGACCATCGAGCCTTCCGCCATGCGCGAGGTGTTCGTCGATGTCCCCAACGTGAGCTGGGAGGACGTCGGCGGGCTGGCGGAGGTCAAGGCGCGCCTGGTGGAGGCGGTGGAGTGGCCGCTGCGCTACCCCGACCTGTTCAGCCAGGCCGGCGTCAAGCCGCCCAAGGGAATCCTGCTGTCGGGGCCTCCGGGATGCGGCAAGACCCTGCTGGCCAAAGCCATGGCCAGCGAGACCAAGGTGAATTTCATCTCGGTCAAAGGGCCGGAGCTGCTCTCCAAGTACGTGGGAGAGTCGGAGCGGGCGGTGCGCGACATCTTTCGCAAGGCGCGGCAGGCGGCCCCTTGCATTGTTTTCTTCGACGAGATCGACGCGCTCGTGCCCAGCCGTGGTAACGGCGGCTCCGACTCGCACGTCTCGGAACGGGTTCTGAGCCAGTTCCTGGCCGAGTTGGATGGAGTGGAAGAATTGCGGGGGGTGCTGGTGCTGGGCGCCACCAACCGCGCCGACATGCTGGACCCGGCCATCGTGCGGCCCGGCCGCTTCGATGAAATTGTGGAGATCCCGCTTCCCGACGAAGACGGGCGCCGGGAAATTTTCCAGGTGCACTTGCGCAACAAACCGCTGGCCGCCGAGGTGAGCGCGCAAGATCTGGCGTCGCGCAGCGAGGGCTATGGCGGCGCCGAGATCAGCTCGTTATGCCACCAGGCCGCCCTGCGCGCCATCCGGCGCGCCGTGCACGCCGCCGACAAGACCGCAGGCGTTCCGGCGCGGGTCGCCATTGAGCCGGAAGACCTGGAAGCGGCGATGGAGGAGGCCGGCCTCCGGGCCGGAAAACTGACTTGATGGCGGAAAGCGAAGTCGTCCTCTACCTGTTCTGCTTTGCCCGCCCCGAGGAGGCCCGGCAGGTGGCGGGCAGCGGTGTCGACGAGCGCAGCCCGGTGCGTATCTTCCGCCATTCCGCGGAAGTGTGCGCGGTCATCGCCGAGGTGGCGCGCGAAGACTTCTGTGGCCCGGAGGCGGAACGGCGGATGGAGCAGTTGTCCTGGGTGGGGCCGCGCGCGCTGCGCCACGAGGCGGTGATCGAAGAAGTGATGGAACATTCTCCGGTATTGCCGGCGCGCCTCGGCACGCTGTTCTCGTCGTTGCCCGCCCTGACCCAATTCATGGATGCGCACCGGGAAGTCATTGCGGAGTTTCTGGGCCGGGTGGCCGGCCACCGGGAATGGTCGGTGCAAGGCCGGTTCGACCGAGTGCGCGCCCAGCAGGTGCGGGCGGCGGAAAGGCTGGCGGCCGAACAGCGCCATCTGTCCGGCCTCCCCGAGGGGATGCGCTACTTCACCGAGAAGCGCATCCGCCAACAGGCGGAGCAGGAACTGGGAGGCTGGCTGGAGCGGACCCAGCGGCAAGTCGCGCACAATCTGGCCCAGCACGCCGCCGACTTCCGGGAATGCGCCCCGCGGGCCCGCGAGTGCTCCGACAACCAAGCCGAGGAGGTGCTGAATTGGGCGTTCCTGCTGCACGAATCGAAGGCAGCTTCGTTCCTGCAGGAAGTCGACCGCGCCAACCTGGAGCACGCCGTCGAAGGATTGCAGTTTGAACGTTCCGGCCCCTGGCCGCCTTTCCGTTTCGTTCCCGCGCTGGCTGGGGCGGAAGCACCATGAGTAACCTGCTGTACGCGATCTTCCGCGGCCCTTGGCCGCCGGAACTGACGCTGCCCGCCGGCGTGGCCGGCCAACCGGTGGCGGTGCTGGAGCACCAAGACTTGGGCGCGGCGGTTTCCGCGCTGGCCCAAGCCGGGGCGCCGGCGGATGTCCCCAGCCTGGTCGCGCACGAGCAGGTGGTCGAGTTTTTCTTCCGCCACCGGACGGTGATTCCGCTGCGCTACGGCGCCGTGGTCGGCGAGCAACGCGAGGTCAAGGCGCTATTGGAAACACATCAGGCGGAATACCGTGCTTTGCTGCATGCACTCGACGGGTGCGCCGAGATGGGGATCCAGCTTCTGCTCGACGGCTCCCCTGGCCGCGCCCAGACGGACTCGGCGGCGGTTGCGCCGGCGCAGCTTCGCTCCGCCGAGCCGCCGGGCGCTTCTTATCTGTTGGCCAAAAAGCTCTCCTACCGCAGCGCCGACCGGATGGTGCAGCGGGAGAGCGAGCTGGTGGAAGAGATTTCGGCGTCCGTCGCCGGGCTGTTCGTCCGCCGCAAGGTGGAGCGGCCTTCTCGCGACCGCCTGCTCCGTCTTTACTTCCTGGTGCCGCGCGCGGCGGTGGAATGTTTTCGCCGGACGAGCCGGCAGAGTTCCCGGAACCAGCCGGTCAAGCTGCTCTTGAGCGGGCCGTGGCCGCCGTACAACTTCGTCGATGGCAATCCTGGCGGCGCGATTCTGTAACCCAGCGAGCTCTTTTTCTTCGTCTGTGGACACCATGCCCCACTGTTGACGCTTGCGCTCCATGGTTTGCGCGCCCGAGCGGGCAGGAGCGGCGGCGGTCGTGGCGTGGCGTAGCGTGTGTGCCTCGTCTTCCTGCCGCGCCGGCGCGGCGCCAGTTCCCCAACAACTCCACCCCGTCCGGGCCACCACGACTCGCTTTCTCTCGTCAGGCCGAAGTCCAGCATTACAGGGACTTACGCGGCCGGCGAGGAAGAGCGCACTCGGCCGGCAACAACGCGGCGCCACAGTTGGCATGCGGCTCAACTCATGCTGCGAGTCTTCTGCCGCTGGACGGGAAAAGATTTGCACACCTGCGCTGGTAGGCGCCTTGCTCTTAGTGCCGCAGACGGGTTCGCAGCCGTCGGTTCAAGCTCGACTGCGACAAAAGGTAAATTTTTGCTTACCGGAAAGGAGAACCAACATGGCGAAGGTCCAGAAATCCACCGATTCTTCCAGCCTGGCGGAAGTGGTCGATCGGATTCTTGATAAAGGCATCGTCATCGACGCGTGGGCGAAGGTATCGCTGGTCGGGATCGAATTGCTCTCGGTCGAGGCTCGGGTAGTGATCGCCTCTGTCGAGACCTACCTGAAGTACGCCGAGGCTATCGGCCTGACGGCAACTGCCGCGGCTCCGGCCTAGCCGTAGCTGAGGTGGGAAGCCGCTGCCAAAGTGGAGGGCCGCTTTCTGGCCCTCCCCTCTGGTCAACGCGGCGAGAGCAGCAGAACGGTAAGAAGAGGAAAGGAGAATCACCGTGGCTAAGTTGACCGAAGACATGACTCGGTTGTGCGAGGAGATCCAGACTCTGCGGGCCAACCGCGAAGGGCTGAAGAAGGAGCTGGCGGAGACGAGCAAAGCGCGCCAGATGGAGGTGGTGAAAAGCTGCGCCGCCTTTGCCGACGCGCTGGCGCGCAAAGCCAGGCTCGCCCACGACAACCGGATCAGCTTCCTGGGCCACCTCAAGCACCGGGTCAGCGAGCAGGCAAGGGAGATGCAGGACGATCTGACGATGGTGCGGCGGATGTGGGGCAAACGAGAGGCCTAGGCGGCAGAGGAGGGCAGCAGCACCGCCCGCTGCCAGTTGAGGGCGGGCAGCGGTCCAGGAGGAGCACGATGGGCGGCATGGCGGAAGGCTTGTTCCGAGTCCACGACGAAATCCTACGGTTGCGCCGGCAGCGCGAGTTGCTGCTGGCTAGCCGGGAGGAGGAAACCCGGGACCGGCGAGCAGCGGTGTCCCGCATGCTGACTCGCTTCTCCCGGGAACTGGCCGAGGCCGCCGGCCGGGGCAGGATCCGGCGGATGGATTTTCTGGCGGATCTGCGGCGAGAAGTCTTGCGCCTGCTGGACGGTCTGGAGGCGGACTGCGGCGGAGCGCGGGAAGCTCTCGTACGCCTGGCAGGCGCCCGGGGCGGCCCGGCAGCCAGAATCCGGATCAGGAGGAACAGTGCGACTAATGGCGCCGCCGCGCCCGCACGGCGGCCGCCGAAGGGCAGGGCAACCGCCGAACGACAGCAAGCCAAAAACAAGCAACACCAGACCGGGCACCGGCGCGGGAAAACCCGGCGCCGGCCTCGGCGTTGAAGCGCGAAAGGAGCAGCATCGTGCCGTCAGTTTTTGAACCAGCAGAGGAGGCCACCGACGTCCCCGAGCCGCCTACCAATGGCGACGGCTTTCACTTGTACTCCCAGGACGAGCTGAGGACCTTGGCCGAGGAGGTCAACGTTGTCCCCGAGCCCAGCGACAGCTTTGTGGTGACTCCCTACGTCGACGCCCTGACCGCCCGCGCGCTCGCCTACCTGGAGGTCGGGTACGCGCTGCACTTCGCAGGCCCGGCGGGAACCGGCAAGACCACGCTGGCGCTGCACGTAGCCAGCCGGCGCGGCCGGCCGGTCATTCTGATCCACGGCGACGACGAGTACGCCAGTTCCGACCTGGTGGGCAAGGACTCCGGCTACCACAAGTCCAAACTGGTGGACAATTACATCCACTCGGTGGTGAAGACGGAAGAGAGCCTGAGCACGGTGTGGGAAGACCGCCGTCTCACCACCGCCTGCCTGAAAGGCTACACGCTGATCTACGACGAATTCAACCGCTCCCGGCCGGAGGCCAACAATGTCCTGCTCAGCGTGCTGGAGGGCAAGATCCTGAGTTTGCCCAACCTGCGGCGCTCGGGAGAGGGCAATCTGCACGTGCATCCGGAGTTTCGGGCGATTCTGACCTCGAACCCGGAAGAGTACGCCGGCGTCCACAAGACCCAGGACGCGCTGCTGGACCGGCTGATCACCATCAACCTGGGGCACTTCGACCGCGACACCGAGATCGCCATCGCCATCGCCAAGTCGGGGCTGGAGCGCGGTGACGCGGAGACCATCATCGACATCCTGCGCGAGCTGCGCGGCATTGGCGTCAACAACCATCGTCCGACCATCCGCGCGGGCATCGCCATCGCCCGCATCCTGGCGCACTACCACGGCTCGGCCAAGGCGGGGGATGAGATTTTCCGGACCATCTGCCATGACGTGCTCAATAACGACACCGCCAAAGTCACCCGCGAAGGCAAATCGCTGATGGCGGACAAGGTGGAAGAGACGATCGGCAAAGTGTGCGGCGAAACGCCGCGGCGGCCCGGCCGGGGGCGCCGGCGGGAACGGGAGAAGGAGTAAACCATGTCGATTCCACTGCGAGGACTCAGAACCATTCGCACTCTGGCGGGCAAGGTGAACCAGACCGTGGTGCCGCATCGGGCGCACCTGCAGATCGCCTGCCTGGAGATCGAGAAGACCCGGCGGGCGACGGAGCGGACCAGCGTCCTGCGGCGGGCGGCGGAGCTGGATGCCCGGCTCGCGGAAATCGAAGCGGAGCAAGCCCGCCTGTTGCAGGCTCTGGCGGAGCGCAAAGAAAAAACCGCCGCTGGGCCGAGGCCGCTGTCGCGGGGGCGGGCTCATCCGTTCCGCATCCGCTACTAGCCGGCGGGCGAAGGAGAACACTGTGCGTAGCCATAGTTTGACAGCTCATGCCGCGACCCAATTCCCGGCCCCGGCGCCGCGCCCGGCAGTACGCCAAAAGGCGTACCTGTACGCCATCATCGCCGGCGCCCAGGACAAAGTGTACGGAGGATTCGGCATCCACGGCCATGACGTGTACTCGGTCCCGACCGGAACCATCGCGGCCGTGATCAGCGACCTCCCGAACGGGTCGGTGCGTCCGGAGCGCGCTCATCTCGCCGCCCACCATGAAGTTTTGAAGAGGCTGATGGCGGAGACCACGCCGCTGCCCATGTCGTTTGGGACGGTGGCCGAGAGCCCGGCGGCGGTGCGGCGGATGCTGCTGCGCAACCAAAAAGCCCTGGCCGGGCAACTGGAGCATCTGGCGGGCAAGGTGGAGATGGGCCTGCGGGTCACTTGGGATGTTCCCAACATTTTTGAGTATTTCGTGAACACGCATCCCGAGTTGCGGGTGGCGCGGGACCGGCTGCTGGGCGTGAACTGCGCGCCCACGCAGGAACACAAGATTGAGGTGGGCAGCATGTTCGATCGGCTGCTGAACCAGGACCGGGAAGCCTACGCGGCCCAGGCGATGGGAATGTTGGAGGGCCGCGAATTTGAAATCCGGGCGTTGAAATGCCGCAGCGAGCGCGAGGTGATGAACCTAACGTGCCTGGTGCGGCGCGAGGCGATGTCCAGCTTTGAGGCCGCGGTTTTCGAGGTGGCGAAGCAGTTCGACAACAATTTTGCCCTCGACTACAACGGGCCGTGGGCGCCGCACAACTTCGTGGACGTCAAGCTCGACCTGTAGGCGCTCAAGAGGAGGGTGCCGGTGATCCTGGTGGACGATATCCTGCTGGCCCCGTTTCGCGGCCTGCTCTGGATTTTCGAGGAGATCCACCGCGCCGCTCAGGAGGAGATGGTCGGCGACGCCGAGTCCATCACGGCGGAGCTCAGCACTCTTTACATGAGGCTAGAAACGGGAAAGATCACCGAGCAGGAATTCGCGGAGCAGGAGAAGGTGCTGCTGGATCGGCTGGACAAGATCCAGGGACCGGAGCGGATGATCGAATAGCGGAAAGGAAGCGTGGGGGGAGGCATGGAAGGCGCGGGGAAGATGCCGGAGCCGGTCTTTCTGGAACCTCGCAGCTTGCAGTTGCTGATCTTCGGCGGAAAAGGCGGTGTGGGCAAGACCACCTGCGCCACCGCCGCGGCATTGCGCCTGGCGAGGCGCGCGCCCCAATCATCGTTTCTGCTGGTCTCCACCGACCCGGCGCACTCCCTCGCCGACAGCCTGGCGGGTCTGGTCCCGCCGCAAAACCTCAAAGTTCTGGAGCTGGACTCCGAGGCGTATCTGCTGAAGTTCAAGCAGAAGCACAACCAGCATCTGCGCGAAATCGCAGCGCGCGGAACTTTCTTGGACGACGACGAGATCAACCGCTTCCTCGACCTTTCTCTGCCCGGCCTGGACGAGTTGATGGCGTTCCTGGAGATCGCCGCTTGGGTGGAACAACGCGTGTACGACTGCATCCTGGTCGACACCGCTCCCAGCGGCCACACCCTGCGCCTGCTGACCATGCCGGAGTTTCTGCGCAAGTGGCTGGCCATGCTGGAGACCCTGCTGGCCAAGCACCGCTACATGAGATGGGCCTTTGCCCGCTCCCGCGAGCGCGATGAACTGGATGCATTCCTGGAAGAGCTGGCTGCCTCGGTGAAGCGCGTGGAGGAGGTTCTGGCGGATTCCCAGCGCTGCAGTCTCGTTCTGGTCATGCTGGCGGAGCCGATGAGCCTCAGTGAAACCGTCTCGATCGTGAAGGAGGCGGATTATCTCAAGCTGCCGGTGCGCGACATCATCGTCAACAAGCTCTACCCGTTGAATGGCTGCCGGGTCTGCCGCCATGAATACTTTCTGCAGGCGCTCTCTCTCCGCGAGCTGTTCCTTCAGACTTGCCTGCCCAGGTTCGCGCTGTGGGGCATTCCCTTGCACGAGGAAGAAGTTCGAGGAGCAACCGCACTGGAGTCATTCTGGGATGCGGCCCGGCCCATCCGCCAGCCTGCGGCGGAGGTGGCGGAGGAGATGGCGCCGCCGGTAGTCCAGCTAGGAGCGGGGATGCAGGTTCCCCGGCCGGAAGTTGCGCTGCTGATTTTCGCGGGCAAAGGCGGCGTGGGCAAGACCACGCTGGCATGCGCCGCTGCCCTGCACTTGGCGGAAAGTTCATCACGCAGAGTTCTCCTGGTTTCCACCGGGCCCTCCCACTCACTGTCGGGGTGCCTGGACCTGGCCATCGAGGCCGAGCCCAAACGCATCCTCCCGGGCTTAGACGCCCTGGAGATTAACTCGCAGGCGGAATTCGAGGCGCTGAAGCAGCAGTATGCAGGAGACATCGAGAAGTTTCTGGAGTCGGTTTCCAGCAACTTCGATTTGGCCTTCGACCGCGAGGTCCTGGAACGGACCCTGGATCTTTCTCCGCCGGGATTGGACGAGGTGATGGGCTTGACCAGCGTGATGGCGCTGCTGGCTTCGCGGGACTACGACGTGCTGGTGCTGGATTCGGCGGCCACCGGCCACCTGATCCGGCTGTTGGAGCTGCCCGAGATTATCGATCAATGGCTGAAGGCCTTCTTTGCCGTGCTGCTGAAGTACCGCCAGGTTTTCCGGCTGACCGAGTTTTCCCAGAAACTGGTGGAGATGTCCAAGAACCTGAAAAAGCTACGGCAGTTGCTGAAGGACCCGGCCGGATCGGCCCTCTACGCGGTGAGCATTCCAACCCTGATGGCTTTTGAGGAGACTCGCGATCTGCTGGCAGCCTGTGGACGCTTGGAAATCGCGGTGCCGGGACTGTTCATCAACCTGGTCACGCCCGCCAGCGATTGCGGGTTGTGTTCGGCCCTGAACCGCCGGGAAGCGCTGATTTGCGAGAGGTTCAAACGGAGCTTTCACGGCCGCATCACCCAGGTCTACCGCCACGGAGAGATTCGCGGGCTGCACGCGCTGCGCCAACTGGGAGAAGCGCTGTATCAAACGGGGCGGTGGAAAGCGATGGCAGTCCATGCCGGTTGAGAACACAACCACGGCAGGGCTGATCGCGGCGCCACGCCTGGCCTTGAAGGAGTCGCAGCAGATTTCCTTATGCGAGGTGCTGGACCGGGTGCTGAACAAGGGGGTCGTGGTGGATGGGGAGGCCACGATTTCGGTAGCTGGAATTGACCTCATCTACCTGGGGCTGAAGCTGGTGCTGACTTCCATCGAAACAGCTCGCCTGGGCTGGCATGGCGCCGCGGCGGATCCGGGGGCGCCCATCGGGGAGGAGACGGCTAATGCGACCTTGTGACCTGGCGCGGGTGGAGTCCGACAACCTGAGCGATTTTGCCCAGGTGATGCAGGCCGACCGGCTGCTCGCGCCCGAGTCGCGCCAGATGCGGCGCTGCCGGACCCCGCGCCTGAACCTCGAGGGCAACCAGACCAAGAACGGGCTGGGACAACTGGTGCTGACTCTCGTCAAGGTACTGCACGAATTGCTGGAGCGGCAAGCCATCCGGCGGGTGGAGGCCGGGTCCCTGAGCGCCGAGCAGGTGGAAAGGCTGGGCCTGGCCCTGATGCAGCAAAGCCAGGAAATTGAACGGCTGCGCAAAGAATTCGGCCTGGAAGAAGAAGATCTCAACCTCGACCTGGGCCCGTTGGGGAAGCTTCTGTAAGGAGACGTCATGATTCAAAAACACGGCCTGTCGCACTCGGTGGAAAGTTCCACCCTGGCGGACGTGCTGGAGCGCGTTCTGGACAAAGGGATCGTCATTGCCGGCGACATCCGCGTCAAGCTCGTCGACATCGAGCTGCTCTCCATCCAGATTCGCCTGGTCATCTGCTCGGTGGATAAAGCCAAGGAAATGGGCATGGACTGGTGGGTGAACAATCCCATCTTTCGTCCCGACAAGCAGGCGGAAATCGCACCCGGCTCTCTGGCCGGCATCGAGGAAAGAATGTCCCGGCTGGAAGCTTCCCTGAGCAAAGTGGCTGTGCCGGCAAGCTGAGCACACCGAGTGGTCAGGGGCCGGAGCGGCTTCCAGTATTTAGAGAGAGGATGTAATGGTTGACTTACAGCGCGTATTCAAGCAGTTGAAGCAAGAGCGGAGGCGGGCTCAAAAGGAACTGCAACGGCTGGAGAATGCGGTTGCAGCGTTCGGCAAACTCGTCGGACGGCGGACCGCCAGGGCCACGCGAATACTTTCTGCTGCCACCCGAAAGAAGATAGCTGCGGCTCGGCGCGCGCGTTGGGCAAAGCTCAAGGCAAGGTAGGGAATCTGCCGGCCGGTTGCGGATGCCGGCGCGGCGCGAGAAATCAAAACCTGCTGCGCTGGCCGGGTCGACAACAAGCAGAATTTCGCCATTCCGCAAGGACACATCGAATCAATCCGCAGCTCCCGAAGCGAAAACGCCGCACTGCCAGGGCAGGCGCGCTTGTCAAAACGGGCCTCGGTCCAATACGAAACGACCATTCGCCGCCGGGGGCGCATTTCCGCGCCGGTGCGAAATCAGTTGTAGTAATCAGAGAACACGGCGCGACGCATGGCTGCCGGCGCGAAGCCGGCGATCAAGATTGCGGCGGTGCGCTGCATGCCGCATCGAGCCTCGCCATCAAGGATGAAAGGGGCGATGGGAGCGCATCGCTGAAAGGAGCATCCAGTTGCCGCCACAAACGAAATCTCCACCATCGCAGGAAACCCCTTGTTTCGACGCCGCCGCGCTGATGCGTCACGTAGGCGGCGACCGGAAGTTATTGCGGGAAATCATCGAAATCTTCCTGGCTACGGCCCCGCAGATGCTGACCGACGCAAGAGACGCGGTCATGAGCGGTGACTGCCAGAAAGTAGAACGAGCGGCACATGCGCTACGAGGCGCGGCCAGTAACTTTTTTTCTGCCCGCGTCGACCAGGCTGCTCTGGCGCTTGAAACCATGGGCCGAAGCCGCGATTTGGCCGATGCGAAGAGCGCATTCGGAGTCCTGGCAGCGGAGTTCGACCAATTGCGCTCCTGGCTGGAGCGGATGCTTCGCGGCGAACCAGCCTGAGGTAGCGTCATGACAACCAAGACGAACCGGATTCCCAGCGGCAGTCCGCATGCGGCCGGATGCGGCCCTTTCGTCCGCTGCCTCCGCTCGTCTCGGTACCTCGCTTTCATCTTGCTGGTTTGGGCGGTGGCGCCGTCGGTCGGCGCGCAACAAAAACCCGACCTCTTTCAGATGACGATCGAAGACCTGATGAAGATTGAGGTCACCTCGGCGGCGAAAAAGGAACAGACGCTGCTCCAAATCCCGGCGGCGGTGTACGTGATCACGCAGGAGGATATCCGCCGCTCGGGGGTGACGAGTTTACCCGAGGCGTTGCGCCTTGCCCCCGGCGTGCACGTGGCCCAGATCAACACCAACAGTTGGGCGATCAGCATCCGCGGCTTCAATTACCGCTTTGCCGACAAGCTGCTGGTCATGATTGACGGCCGCACCATCTACTCCCCGATCTTTTCCGGCGTTTTCTGGGAGCTGCACGACATTCCGCTGGAGGATATCGAGCGCATCGAGGTGGTG
Source organism: Terriglobia bacterium (assembly GCA_020072845.1). NCBI lineage: Bacteria > Pseudomonadati > Acidobacteriota > Terriglobia > Terriglobia bacterium. The sequence continues at coordinate 327,614 of JAIQGF010000011.1, read as the reverse complement.
CGCGGGCCGGGGGGCACGCTGTGGGGCGCCAACGCCATGAATGGCGTGATCAACATCATTACCAAGCGCGCCCAGGACACCCAGGGCCTGCTGATCGCTGGCTCCGTCGGGTCGCAGCATCAGGACGGCGGCGAGGTGCGCTTCGGCGGCGCCCACGGAGACGACCTCGCCTACCGCGTTTATGGCAAGTACCTGCACTGGGGCCGCGGTCCTGATCTCCAGACTTCCGGCGCCGATGCCTACGACGGCTGGGACATGGTGCGCGGCGGATTCCGTCTCGATTGGTCACCGTCGCCGCGCGACAAGCTTACCTTTTCCGGGGACCTTTTCCGCGGCAACGAGGAGAACGCCTATCCCTTCCCCACCTTGGTTCCGCCCTATCTGGTCAATGCAAAATACGACTCGATCGCCCGCGGCGGCAACCTGCTCGCGAAATGGAGCCGCGATTTTTCGCCAAGGTCCAGCCTGAACCTGCGGATCTTCTACGACCGCGCGCAGCGCACGATCGTGCCGGGCTTCTCCCCCTTGTACGAAGTGCTCGATGTTGACCTGCAGCACCGCCTGTCGCTGGGAAAACGCCACGAACTGGTCTTCGGCGGTGGATTCCGCAGCGGCCAGTATCACTCTCACGACACTTTTGTTGTGAGACTCGATCCCAGCGACCAGAGGCTCAACACCGCCAATGGCTTCCTGCAAGACGAGATCATGCTGGCCAAGGATCGGCTCTGGCTGGTGCTGGGATCCAAGTTCGAGCACAACCAATACACCGGGTTCGAGGCGCAGCCGAATCTGCGTCTCCATTGGCAGCCGCGCAGCAAGCATATGTTTTGGGCAGCGGTCTCGCGAGCCTTGACGACGCCCAACGATTTTCAGGAAGTCGGGCAGCGCGTGTCCACCATCTCGCCCGGACCGGGTGGCCTGGCCGTCGTCGCGCTCTCCCGGGGAAACCGGCGGCTGAAGGCGCAGAACCTCATTGCCTATGAAGCCGGATATCGCACCCAGCCGAACAAGCGCCTGGCACTCGACATCAGCGCCTTTTTCAACAGTTATCACCAATATGTCGACGTTGCCCCGGGGATGCCTTACCCGGAAACGACTCCCGCACCGGCGCACCTGGTCGTGCCGCTCCAGTTCGTGAACAACATAATCCGGCATAACTACGGCCTCGAATTCACCGGCACCTACGCGCCCAACAGTTTCTGGAAGCTGATGTGGGGCTACTCCTGGCTGGTAAATGGTGCCTTCATAATTTCGGATCCGGCAAGCTCTCCGTTTCGCTCCGGGGACGACCCCAGGCATCAATTCCAGGTGCGGTCGTTTTTCTCCCTCGCCCACCACCTGGAGTGGGACTCGAGCCTGTTTTACGTCAGCCGCCTGCCCCCTCAATCTCTGCCCAGCTATGTCCGTTTCGATACCCGGTTGGGGTGGCGGGCAGGCGAACACGTGGAGATCAGTGTTGTCGGCCAGAACTTGCTCGATCCGCATCACCCGGAATTCACTGCTCCGGAACTGTGGACGCAGCCGGCGCAAGTGGGACGCAATGCGTATGTGAAATTCACCTGGCGCTTTTGAGGAAACGCCGGAGACCTGATTTCTGGGATCAGCGGTGATCGGCCGCCCGCAGGCACATCACCCTGGAGACTGGCTCAAACGATGTACCGCAGCGCTTGGCTGAGCAGCCCGACCGAAGCCCTCCGGAGGGCGCAGAAGCCGGTGTCACAGACCTGGACCCGCCGTTCGCTGGCGCCGCAGAAAACTGCCGCTCCTTCGGTGAACCGTTATGGGCCGCGGTTCGCAAGTGGAACCAGTCCCATCCGTTTCTCGCTCCTCATCGCTACTCCGGTATTCCGCCGTGCTAGCCTCCGGAATGAAGCTCCACCCGTGCATTTGTGGAGGCTTTGATGGCGTCCTCCGGATACACAACACGACATCTCGCGTGGCGTCTTTCCGTCCTGGCGGCCGTCTTAGCCTTGGCACTTCCTTCCTTTCCGCAACGGCCGGCTCGCGATCTGACCGAAGCCACGATTGAAGAATTGATGAACATCACGGTCACCACCGTGAGCAAGAAAGAGCAGACGCTCACCTCCGCTCCCGCGGCGGTGTACGTGATCACGCAGGAAGACATCCGCCGCTCGGGAGTGACAAGTTTACCGGAGGCGTTGCGCCTTGCCCCCGGGGTGCAGGTGGCCCAGCTCACGTCCTCGGACTGGGCCGTCAGCATCCGCGGAGCAAACTCACGCTTCGCCAACAAGCTGTTGGTTCTCGTGGACGGACGCACCGTGTACACGCCGAGCTTTTCGGGTGTGTTCTGGGCCGAACAGGATCTTCTGCTGGAGGACATCGACCGCATCGAGGTCATCCGCGGTCCGGGGGCGTCGCTCTGGGGCACCAACGCGGTCAACGGCGTCATCAACATTATCACCCGCCCGGCAGACGAGACGAACGGCGGGTTCGTCGGCGGCGGCGTGGGCTCCTGGGAGCGCGCGACTCTTTTCGCGCGCTACGGCGGTCGCGCTGGCGATCATGGCAATTACCGCGTGTTCATCAAACACGCGCGGCGGGCAGACTTGGCCGACACGGGCGCCCTGGGCGTCGATGACTCCTGGAACTCCACCCGCGGAGGATTTCGCGCTGATTGGAAGCTCAACCGCCAAGCGGACGCGATCACCTTCGAGGGTGAAGGTTATCAATCGGCTCCCGACGTATTTGCGCCGGGGCCATCCCTGCCCTTTCCCGGATTGGCCTCCTCTCAGGGTGGCAATCTGCTGGCGCGATGGCAACACCGTTTGTCCAACGGATCGGAATTCAGCGCGCGGGTTTACTTCGATGAAACCCGCCAGTCATTTCCCGAAGTGATGGACTTGCGGCACGACACCCTCGACCTGGATTTTCAATACAACGCCCGTGTGGGGAAGAAGCATGACCTGGTATGGGGAGGAAACTTCCGCAACATCCGGCAGCGGACCTGGGGAACACCGGCCATTCACTTCGATCCGCCCGCCCGCACGTTTCACATCTTCAGCGGCTTCGTACAGGACGAAATTACCTTGAGCCCCGCGCTTGTGCTCACCCTGGGAACGAAGTTCGAATCCGATACGTTGGCCGGTGTTAGCGCGCAACCCACCGCCCGTATTCTCTTTGCACCCTCCACTCGTCACAGCTTCTGGGCGGCCATTTCACGCGCCATGCGGAGTCCCAGCGAATTGGAAGCGGAGGCGCACTTCACGCTGCCGGGATTCCCCACGCCTTGGGGTTGGCCGAAATACGTGCAACTGCTCGGCAACCCGGATCCGGTTTCCGAGGAACTGGTGGCTTACGAGGTCGGGTATCGCACCCGGCCTGCGCGCCATTGGCTCATAGATGCGGCCTTGTTCTTCAACCGGTATCACCATCTGGCCAACTTTGGGCTGGCGCAACACATGCCGGTGACGCCGGACCTGATACCCCTGGTGACAACCAACACCGTATCTGCCAACTCCCACGGCGCCGAACTATCGGCGACGTACACGCCTTGGAGTCGGTGGAAAATCACGGGCAGTTACAGTTGGCTGCATTTTTCTCGCGAACGGGCAGGAGAGTTCCCTGAGTTCTCCGGTTCCGGCGATAATCCTGCCCACCAGTTCCAGATTCATTCTTACCTGTCCCTGCCGGGAAAGGTGGAGTTCGACAGCCACCTGTATTTCGTGGACAGACTTCCGACGCAGCCCGTTCCTCGTTACACACGCGTGGACTTGCGCCTCGGGTGGCGTCCTAACCAGCACCTGGAGTGTAGCTTGGCGGGTCAGAACCTGCTGGATTCCGCGCACCGGGAATTCTTCACCGGCATCCAGGGCGCGCCCCTCGAGGTGCGCCGCAGTGTCTTCGCCAGATTTAGCTGGAGATTCTAATTGGGCACCACCATATGGCCTGGCAAACAAGGGCGACGCAACCGATCCTGATTCCCGGGTGCGATCGCATTCTTGCTTCCCGCAGAACCTGGAATTTGAGTGGAATCGGTTTTGCGTGCCAACCCCTCCCGCAAGCGGCCAGGCCGGTCTCACTGGCGCGCACCCGCCGTTGGCTGGCGCCGTTTCCGCGGCTGGCCATCGTCGTGGTAATCGCGATGGCGTTGCTGGGAGTGGCCCTTGCTCAAGGGCCTTGGACCGAATATCAGGTCAAAGCTGCTTTCCTGTTGAACTTTGCCAAATTCGTGGACTGGCCGCCGGAAGCCTTTGGCGGCCCCGATGCTCCGCTGTCGGTGTGTGTGTTCGGTCGCAATCCCTTCGGCGAGGATCTGGACGCTATCGCAGCCGGCAAGACCGTCCAGAATCGTCGCGTCCGGGTAACGCTGGTCTCCGGCGCGCTGGCGGCGCGCAATTGTCACATCGTGTTTCTCCCGGCGCAGGAGGCGCGCCGCGCCGAGGAGTTTCTCCACGCCATCGCCGGGCTGCACATCCTCACGGTGGGCGAAACCGGCGATTTCCTGTCGTTCGGTGGTGCCATCAACTTTGTTATGGACCGGGGCCAGGTGCGCTTTGAGATCAATGCGCAAGCCGCGGAGAGAGCCGGGCTGAAGATCAGCTCTAAGTTACTGGCTCTCGCCCGTGTCGTGCGCGTCGGAGGTGGGTAATGCGGCGCTTCCGCGACATCTCGGTCGGACAGAAACTCACCCTTATCATCCTGACGACCAGTTGCGTCGTGGTTTTGCTGGCCTGCGTCGCCGTCGCCACCTATGACTTGCTTGACTTCCGGCGCGCCGCCCGGCGCGACCTCACCATTCTGGCGGATGTGATCGGCGCCAACAGCGCGGCGCCGCTGATCTTCAACGATCCGCGCAGCGCCGAGGAAGTGCTGGCTGCCCTGAAGGCGGCGCCCCACGTCCGCTTGGCCTGGGTGTACAAGAACACGGACACGCCCTTCGCCAGCTACCACCCCGGCTTGGACCCATCCTCCGCGCCGCCCCTTCGCCCCGACGGCACCTACTTTTCCCGCGACTCCATTGAGCAGTACTGCCGCATTCGCTTAGCCGGCGAACAAGTCGGCGTCGTCTACATCAATTCCGATACCGGCGAACTGAGAGACCGGCTCCGGCGCTATGCGGGCATCGTGCTGAGCGTGATTCTGGTCTGTTCGGCGCTCGCCTTCGCCCCTCGGCAACCGGCTGCAAAAACTTGTGTCCGGACCGATTCTTAACCTGGCGGAAGTCGCGGCGCGGGTCTCGCAGGACAAGGATTTCAGCCGGCGGGCGGCGCCCGCTGGGGGCGACGAACTCGGCCTGCTGGTCACCACCTTCAACCAGATGCTGACCGAGATCCAGTCGCGCGATCTGGAGCTGCAGCGCCACCGCGAACACCTCGAGGAGGCCGTGGAAGAGCGTACCCGCAAACTGCGCCAGCTCAACCAGGATCTGCTGGCGGCCAAGGAAACTGCCGAAGCTGCCAGCCGCGTCAAAAGCGAGTTCCTGGCCAACATGAGCCATGAAATCCGTACCCCCATGAACGGCATCCTGGGCATGACCGAGCTGGCCCTGGACACCAGACTGACGCGCGAACAGCGGGAGTATCTATTGGCCGTGAAATCCTCGGGCGATGCGCTCTTGCGTGTGCTCAATGACATTCTCGATTTTTCCAAGGTGGAAGCCGGCAAACTCGACCTGGAGTTGATCGAGTTCAGTTTGCAGGACTGTGTGGGTGAAACCGTCAAAGCCCTGGCGATGCGGGCCCATGACAAAGGGCTCGAGTTGGCTTACCAGCTCGGATCGGAAGTGCCACAGCGGGTGGTCGGCGATCCGGTCCGCCTGCGCCAGATTCTGACCAACCTCGTCGGCAATGCGATCAAGTTCACGGTCCAGGGAGAGGTGGTGCTGACCTTGAGCGCGGCGCCAGGCGGCGAGGGCAAGACCACTCTGAATTTTACGATCCGGGACACCGGTATCGGCATCCCGCCGGAAAAGCAGGTAGGCATTTTCCAGCCATTCGTCCAGGCCGATGCCAGTACCACCCGCACCTACGGCGGCTCCGGGTTGGGGCTGGCTATCTCGGCGAAGCTCATTGCATTAATGGGCGGGCAGGTTGCGGTGGAAAGCGCGCTGGGAAAAGGAAGCTGCTTTCAATTCACCATTGCGATGTCCGTCCCTCAGGAGGCATCGCAAAAACCTTTGCTTCCCGGACCCGAGATCCTGGTGGGAGTCCCGGTGCTGGTGGTGGACGATAACCCTACCAATCGCGAGATTCTGGTGCACGCGACCCGCGATTGGGGGATGGCGCCGTGTGCGGTCGGTGACGGCGAAGCGGCGCTGCGGGAGGTGGAAGCCTCTCTGCAACAGGAAAAGCATTACCGGGTTGCCCTGATTGACTCGCACATGCCCGGCATGGATGGCTTCGCCCTGGCGGAGCGGCTGCAGCATGATCCGCGCATGGCGGGGGCGGTCATCATGATGCTGACCTCCTCCGGGCAGCGCGGCGATGCGGCGCGGTGCCGCCAGCTCGGCATTGCCGCCTACCTGGTCAAGCCGATCGGCAGCCACGAGCTGATGCGGGCCTTATTGGCGGTGCTGGGCCAAAGCGCCGCGCTGGGCCAAAACGCGGAGGCGGTTCGTCCGCTGGTAACGCGGCACACCCTGCGCGAGAACCAGCGCGGCCTGCGCATTCTCGTCGCCGAAGACAATCCTGTGAACCAGGCGCTGATCCTCCGCGTGCTGCAAAAACAGGGGCACGCTCCGGAACTGGCGCGCAACGGGCGGGAGGCGGTGGCGCTGGCTGCCACCGGCCGCTTTGATCTGGCGTTAATGGATGTCCAAATGCCGGAAATGGACGGCTTCGCCGCCACCACCGCTATCCGTGAGCGCGAGAAAGTCCATGGCGCCCATCTGCCCATCTATGCCATGACGGCCCACGCCATCAAAGGTGATAAGGAGCGGTGCCTGGCCTCGGGTATGGATGGATACATTTCCAAACCGGTGGAATTCAGCAAAATCCAGCAGGTGCTGGACGGGGTGCGCGCACAGCCGCCCCATCCCACCCCGGTCTGGGACCACCGTCAGGCGTTGTCCCGCGCCGGAGGGGACGAGCAGCTCCTGCGCGAGATCGCGGAAATGTTTCTTAATCAGTATCCCCAAGCAGTGTCGGAATTGCGCCGGGCCTTGGCCGGGCGTGATGCCGGCATGCTGGGGCGAATCGCACATCGCCTGAAAGGCGAAGTCGGATGTTTCGGTGCGCGACAGTCCTTTTCCGCGCTGGTCAAGCTCGAGGAGCACGTCGCCCACCCGGACTTCGAGCCCATGCGCCAAGCCGTCGATGAAGTAGAACGCGAGCTTGCTTGTCTCCGACAAGCGCTTGAGGAATTCTGCAAGGTGCCACATGAAAGTCTTAGTCGCTGAGGATGATCCGCTCGTCCTCCATCTGCTGGAACGGCTGCTGGCCACCGAATACGAGGTGGTTTCGGCGCGCGACGGCAAGCAAGCATGGAAGATTCTCTGCCAGATAGATGGCCCGCGGCTGGCGGTGCTGGACTGGCAGATGCCGGGGATGCATGGCAACGAAATTTGCCGCAAAGCCCGCCAATTGCCGGATACGCCGATGTACCTCCTGCTGGTGACTGCTACGCGCAAGAGTTCAGCGGATGTCCTGTCAGGATTCGACGCGGGTGCGGATGACTACATTGCCAAGCCCTTTGATGCCGAGGAACTGCGTGCCCGTGTTGCCGTCGGACGGCGCGTGCTGCAACTGCAACAATCCCTGACGGAACGCGTCGCCGAGCTTCAGGAAGCGCTGCTCTCGGTTCACAAGCTCGAAGGGCTCCTCCCCATCTGTGCCTGGTGCAAACGCGTTCGTAACGACCAGAACTACTGGGAACAGTTGGAACAGTATTTGAGCGAACACATGGGCGCGAACATCACCCACGGGATTTGTCCCGAGTGTTGCGCCAAATGGCGCGCGGAGGGGAAACTGGCGCCCCAACATTGACGAGTCTGCGTGAGAACTCACTTTCGGGAAGCGCAGTGGTCCAAGCGCACCCATAATCCAGCCGCGGAGCGGCGGTATTCGTTAGCCCAGCGCGGCAGCGCTGGGGAAAGTGAAACAAGATCGTCGAGCGCTAGCGGCGCGGCACAGTTCTCACACAGACTCTGATGAGCCGTGTTGCGTCTTCCGGCCAGCCACTCTGCCTTACTGCAATGCAGCCTGACACACTCCGCAAATGTTTTCGTGGCTGCGTGAGTACGTGCCGCAGGCAGGACACGGCAGGCCCAGCAGGTAGCGATCGGAAACGGCCGCGGCATGGCTCGTTGGCGAACCCTCTGCTGCCATCAGGCGTGACGGGGTGCGGGAAGACGGCTTTCCCCATCCGATTTCGTACGACGACGCGAGCTTCGGCGCCTCTTCGATCTTCGCCATGGAGAGTCCGAGAAGGCTTGCCGCATCCCGTATCGCGGCCAGGCTGCCGCTGCCGAACGCATCCGCGTCTCCGGAGAAGATTCCAACCAACCCGGCAACGCACCCGTGCAGCAGGACCGGCGCCAGCAGCGCCGATCGCGGTCCCGCGTACGCCCGTGCCGCGTTGTCGGCCTGAAAGCGCACCACTCGTCCGGTGCGCACGCATTGTCCGGAAAGCGTGCCGTCCAGTTGCAGCGGAATATTGACCGACGGCGCATCTCCTATGCTGGACACGCACTGCATGCTGCCACTGTCACCGAGCGCGACCGCCACTCCATCGGCGCCTGTGCTGATGATGAGCAGCTCTTGCACCAGTTGGACGACGCTCTGCACCTCTAAGGGAATCTCGGCGATGTCCGCCAGCTCTGCTCGGGTGGGTGGCGCGCTCTCCAACAGCGCCGATGGCGATTGGGACCCCGTCAATTGTTGCTGCGTTGCCGTGCGTGCGATTAGTTCTAATTCCTGGTGGATGAAAGGAACATCTTGCACCATGGACATGGAGGCGTCTCTCTCCGTATGTCGTGCGAGATAAATTGGGATTGAGCTTCGAGGTTCGAAATGCAATTTCTTGTCCACTCCTCGTTGCTGAATGCAGATGAGTTATCCCAACATTGAGAATCTATTTCTACGTAATAATTACGACAACCGGAGATATTGACGCAGTATTCCGCTGAGTAATGTCGAAGTGGATTACAGCAAAGTCCTGATTACGGGTGAGAAGGCGGTTTATCAACAGTTACGACAACTCTGAGCACTCAATCAGTCCGAAGGTTCCAGTTGCACAGCCAGGGTCAGCCGAGTTCCGGATGCCAGATGAAGGGGCTTTCCCTTTCCGATGCTCTCGTCCCACTCACGGAATCCATCTGAGGTCACGTGCAGCAGAAGGTTCTTGTCTGGTGGTATTAAAATGACGTGAGTTGAATAGCAACTCATCGTGAACAACGGCGACGCAGGCTTGTCCATCGGCATCACTGCAATCCGCATCCCCGAGATGACAGTGCCCGTTCTTCGATTGGTCAAATGAATTTCCAGAAAACCAGCTTTGGGAGGGAGGTAGACCTTAAGTTCTGCTTCGCGGTGTTCGGGCGTAACCTCAACTTCTGGAGGTCGGCTGCCTGCGGTACCGGTGCTGGTTCTTGAATATCCTGCGTCTTCATCATCGGCGTACACCGTGTATCTGCCCCACCAGGGAAGTTTGTCAAAGCGATATTCGCCAGCGTCATTCGTTCTTGTGTTAGGAAGCACTGCACCGAGTGCAACCCCTAACGGGTAGGCTGTTAGACCTATGCCTTTCGCTGGCTGTCCATCCTGGCCAATAACGTTTCCGAAAATCACCCCGCTAGGACGGGCATCGTCCTGTTGCTGCGCCATCGCAGTGGCCAGCAGTAGGAAGGCAATGAAGAAGAAAGCTCTTTTCATGGAACGCTCATGCCTCAAGCCCCACAACGTAACTGTTGACAACCATCTCGCCAGTTAACCCGCCACCTGCTCCGGAGAGAATCTTGTTGCCGTGTATGTTATTCGTGCACATTCGGCAGCCAGCGCAGCATCCGGTTCTGCGCCGTGTTCACCCCGAGATTCAGCAAAATTCCGATAGTGCCCGCCAGCAGCACCGCGGCGTACGCTTCCGGAATGCGGTAGGTGGCCTGGTATTCGTAAATGGCGCGGCCCAGGCCGTGCTCGCCCAAACCGACGAACATCTCCACCGCAATCACCAGCACCATGGAATAGGACGCGGCGGTGCGGATGCCGTCAAAAATGTTGGGCAGCGCCTCGTAGAACAGAATCTCGGTGATGGTCTCGTAGGCGCTCAGCTCGAACAGCTTCGCCTGGTAGAGCCGGCGCTTGTTGGCGAGAGCGGCGCCGGTCACGGTATTTACCAGGATCACCAGCAGGCTGGGGTAGGCGGCGAGCGCTACGATCGAGGTTTCGCCGACGCCGGCAATGATCAGGAACAGCGGGAACAGGGCTGAGGCCGGAATCGACCGCAAGGCGTGCAGCGGGCCTTCCACCATCTGATACCAGCGCTTGCGATACCCCAGAAACAAGCCGAGGGGAATCCCCACCGCGCCGGCAATCGCCAGTGCGGCAAACACCCGGCCGAGCGTCAGCGCCACGTCCACCACCATGCGATCGCGGAATATTCTCGCGACAGCGCGCGCCACGCTCCACGGCGCCGGCAGCACGATCGAATCCACCAGCCCGAGACCGGCCACGGCAGCCCAGATCGCCAGCAGCAACGCCATGGGCGCCAGCACTCTGGTCGGCTTTCGTAGCGGCCGGGCTAGTCTTGGCATCTTCTACACCAGGCCATCGCGAATGCACGCGATGAGCGCCTTCTCCATCGTGTCGTAATCCAGCGCGCCGCGCTGCCGCGGATGCGGGCTCTTGAATTCAAGGTCGGAAATGATGCGCACCGGGCGGTCGCCGATGATCACGTAGCGCATGCCGATGGCGAGCGCGTCGGAGACGTTATGCGTGATCAGCACCACCGTCATGCCGTCCTTGGTGGCAAGCTCGTGCAGCGCCTGGCCGATGGTCGCCTTGACGTCGCGGTCCAGCGCGGAAAACGGCTCGTCCAGGATGACCAGCCCCGGGCGCCAGGAAAGGCACCGCGCCAGCGCCAGGCGTTGCAGCTCGCCGCCGGATATCTGCGCCGGCAGCGACTCCAGCACCGTGTCCAGCCGGAACAGGGACGCCAGATAGCTGACCCGCGCCCGGCTTTCTTCTTCGTTCCATTCCAGTTTTTCCAGCGGATACTCCAGATTGCCGCGCACCGTTTGCCACGGGAAGATGCTGTTCATCGGGTGCTGGTCCATGTAGACCACGTCGGCGCGCCGGGAGAACTGCGGCGACCACTCGATGCGCCCGGCGGTCGGCCCGATGATGCGCGCCATCATTTTTCCCAGCGTGCTTTTGCCGCTGCCGCTGGCCCCCATCAGTGCCACCACCGAGCCCTGTTCGATCGCCAGATCGAAGCCCGCGTACAGCGACCGGGAACCATTCGGCGCGGCACAGTAGGAGAAGTCCACGCCGCGCATGCGCAGCGCGTGCTCGCCCGGCGCGGGTTCCCTAGCGGGTTGCGTCGATAAGACGGTGAGCATCGAACTTCTCGGGAATCTCTCCGATTTCGTACATTAAGTCAATAAATCGCTGCAGCACGGCCGCGTCCACCGTGTTGGAAAGCGTAATGTCGGCCACGTTCACGCGCCCCGCCATCTGCGGCGTCATACGGGTGAATCGCGGCAGCAGCGCGGTCGCCTGCTGCGGGTGCGAGCCGACGTAGTCGATCCCTTCCTGGATGACTCCGGCGGCGCGCGCGGCGGCCTCCGGCTGCGCGCGCTCGAAAGCGCGCGCAATCACCGACACGCCCAACGGGCAGGGTTCGACCAGTTCGGCATAGACGGAATTCGAAATCGCCCGGTAGCGTCCCGGTTCGGCGATCAGGATGAGCGGGTCATAGGAAAACAGCGCGTCCACCGCGCCCGATTCCAGGCTGGCGACCTGCGCCGACGTGGGCAACTGGACGAACAGGATGCTGCCCGGGTCCACCCCGTTGCGCTGCAGGAAGGCGCCCACCAGCCGCGTCGCCGACGTGCCCGGAAACACGCCGACTTTCTTTCCCTTCAGGTCCTGGAGTTTTTGCACCGGAGACGAAGCTCGGACCACTAGGCGGTAGGTCGAGTTTTCGCGCCGCATGCGGCTGTGCGAGAACACGCGAAATTTTCCCGGATACTGGATTTCCAGGTGCAACAACGGCACCAGCGACACTGCCGGCAGCACGTCCACCTGGCCGGCCACCAGCCCGCTCACCATGTCGTTGCTGCTGCTGAACGACACCACCTCCGCCTGCAAGCGATGCTGCTGGAACATCTGCTGATCTTGCGCGACGAAAACCGGCAGGCTCGCCAGGATCGGGGCGTACGCGATCCGAACCCGGCCTGGCTTGCGCGCCCTGAAGGACAGGAGCGCCACCAGCAGGATTACCAGGCAGAGTGCAGCGACGATGCGGGCTGTACGCATGGTTGTCAGAGCCGCCGCCTAGGTGTAGCCGGCGGAGGTCTCCGCCACCGCCGCCCGGCGCTGCGCCAGCTTCTGTTGCCGGCGCGCCAGCCGCGCTTCCAGCCGCTGCAATCGCGCCCGTCCTTCCGGGTTGCGGACCGCCGCTGCCTCCACGTTCAACAGAAAGTAGGGCAGCTTCTTGCGAATGTCGGCCAGATACGGCTTGAACTTGGCAAACACACAATACATCTCGCCGCTGCAGTCGAAAAACAATTCCTCATGCAAGGCGCCGCGCAACACCAGCGACGCCGCCATTTCCCAGTAGCTGGTCACCTGGCGCAACCAGGTATTTTCGCGGCTGGGATAACTGCGCGCCAGCCGAAGAACGTCTTCCGCGCTTTCCGGCCAGAAGTCGGCGGAGATGAAGTGCCGCGCTTCCCGCATCGCAGGCTCGCGGCGCAATTCGTATAGATAAAGGATCACCTGCGCGTCGCCGGTGGTGGCGGCCGGCAGGCTGAGGTGCCGTTTTTCCACGCGCTGCTTGCTCATATCGGTTTCCCGCACCTGCTCAATGTCCGCCGAAGAACGCGAAATAAGCTTCTTCGCCGATCCACTCCGCGACGTGGGCGCGTGTCTCCTCCACAAACTTCAGGTCGCCGTCGAATTCGTGGGCCACGACTCGCTGGTCCTGCCCGTCGTAATAGCGGACCGCATACCGGTTCTCCGCCACGCAGATCAGGTCAATCGGCTTGGCATCGTCGAAGTCCAGGCCCATGCGGTGCAGCAGTTCGCCGGCGTCGAGCGTTTCGCCGCGGATCGACAATGCCTGCTTACCGCTGCCCAGCGGGCCGAAACGGCTTTCAATCTCAGCGCGGCCTCGGGGTTCGTTCATGACGCCATCATGCCCGCGTCGCCTGCGCCAGCCAGGCCGCCGCGGACTGGTACACCTCGGAATTGAACTTCAGTTCGCCGTGGTTGAACCAGCGGGGCAGATAGCGGATAAATCCGTTCTCGTGCTGGATGTCGGGGCGGACGTCGCGCGTGATGGTGCGGATCTCGGCGTTGGGCAGCGCTGCCTTCAGTCCGGCCGCCCCGTTCATGATGGCCGGGATGTCGCGCTCGGCATACAGGATCAGGCACGGACGCGTGTGGCTCTCGACCGGCCCCAGTTCTTCCAGCAACTTGACCACGTATCCGGGATACGGCTCGCGCACGCCGGGGCTGGGAAAGTTTTCAAACATCCACTTCCCCTGCGGCGACATTTCGACAATCACCGACGGTGAAATCGCCACCATGCAGTCGGCGGTGGAGGTCAGCGCCAGGCGCCCGCCGATACTCAACCCCAGCGCGGCCGTGCGCCCGTAGCGGCGCAGGTAACTCAGCCCCGCTTCCACTTCCTGCACCATCCCCGTCCCGATGGCGGCGGTGTTTTCGCCGTGACCGCAGTTGTCGATCGCCAGCGCCGCCCAGCCATCTTCCGCCAGGCTGGCCGCCAGACCGAGCATGTGCTCCTTGCTTCCGCCGTAGGGATGCAGCAACAGCGCGCCGCCCCGGACCTTTTCCTTGGCAAGAAGATATCCCGGGATAGCTTGTCCCGCCTTGCCGACATCCACTCGGTCGAAGTTCATGATCTCCTGCTTCCGGGCGCCGCCTACGGCCGCTGCGGTTGGGTGGTTTTGTTTTCCAGCGCAGCCAGGCGGGCGCGCAGCGCCTTATCGCGTTCCCAGCGCGCCGTGACGTCCTGCACGATCGCCGCCGCGCCCAGCATGCCGCCTTCCGCCGACCGCACCAGAACAATGGTGAACTCGATGGAAATTCGGGTGCCGTCCTTGCGCAGCGCGGGAACGGCGAGCGCATCCCGTCCATACTTCGTGATCCCGGTTTGCATCACCCGTGCGTAGCCCTCGTTGTGGTGGGCTCGATGTTTTTCGGGGATGATCATCTCCATGGTTTGGCCGATCGCCTCCGCGGCGGTGTAGCCAAACATGGCTTCCGCGCCGCTGTTCCACAGGCGGATAATGCCGCCTTCGTCGGCGAAGATGATTCCCGCTTGCGCATCCTCGACGATTTGTTCGCACAACCTGGAATGGCTGATGGTGGGGTTCATGGATCAGAGATTACACCACAACCGCAGCGAGGCGGCATGGCATGAAAAAGGTGAACACCAGGGCCAAACTGCCCTGGTGTCCACCGGTGCACGGGAGAGCTGCTTAGCCGTTCCCGCGCGCATTGGGTGCCGTGTGCTCAACCTCCCGCAGGTTAAGCACTCTACACTGCGGTCTTGGCTGCCGCCTTGGCCGCATCTTTCGCGCGCAACACCCGCCGCAACAGTTTGCCCGTCGGGGTGCGGGGCAGTTCCGCCACCACCTCGATCTCCCGCGGCATCTTGTAGGTCGCGATCTTGCCGCGGCAGAACTCGATCAACGCTTCGGAGCTGACCGTTTCGCCCGGCTTCATCACAACAAAGGCCTTGGCGATTTGGCCGCGGACTTCGTCGGGAACGCCGATCACGGCCGCCTCCGCCACCGCCGGATGAGCATTGAGGGTCACCTCGATCTCCTCCGGTCCGATGCGATAGGCCGAGCTCTTGATGACGTCGTCCTCGCGCGACACGAACCAGAAGTACCCCTCCTCGTCCACGTACACGTAATCCCCGGCCCGGTTCCAGCCGTCCGGCGTGATCGCGTGACGTTGCTTGTCGGGTTCGCGCCAGTAGATGGTGCCGGTGGGTCCGCGCGCCAAAAAGTGGCCGGCGTTGCCGGGCTTGGTTTCCTTCCCGTCTTCGTCCACCACCTTGAGCTCGTAGCCGGGAACCGCCTGTCCGAACGAACCCGCCTTCGCCTTCCGGCTGACCACATTCGAAGCGAACACGTACATCATTTCCGTCGTGCCCAGGCCCTCGAAGATTTCAATCCCGAATTTGCTTTTCCAGGCGTTGTAGGTCACTGCGGTCAGGCTTTCGCCGCCGCCGGTGCAGATGCGCAGCGTGCTGAGGTCGTAATTTTTCTCCGCGTCCGGTATCTGCAGCATTTTCCGGTAGGCCGTCGGCGCCAGCGAGAGCACGCTGATCTTGTGCTTCTGGATGGTTTCGAAGACCTTGACCGGATCGAACTTCGAGATCAGCGATGCCGCTGCGCCGAAGCGGAACGGAATCGTGGCGAAGGTCGAGTACCCCGCGCCAAATGCCAGCGGGGCGGTCCCCCCGATCACGTCGTTCTCCGTCACGCGCCAGCCATACTTCCCGAACGCGTCGGGGATAATGAGCAGTTCTTCGACGAAGTGAACCGTGCCCTTGGGCGCGCCGGTGGTGCCGGAGGTGTAAAGCAGGATGCCGAGGTCCAGGCGCTCGCGCCGTACCGGATCCAGGGATGCGCTCCCGGATGGCAAAAGCTCGCTGTACGGTATGAAGCCCTTGGCCTTCAGCTCTGCCGGTTCGCCGCCGATCACGATGATGTTCTCGACGGTTTTCAGGTTTTCGCGGGCCGCTTCCAGTTCGCCCAGAAGCGCCGCATGCACGACGATCGCGACCGCCTCGGCGTCGTTGGCCACGTGCGCGATTTCCGAGCGCGAGAACAACGGCGAGGTCGGAGTCAGCACCGCTCCCAGTTTCAGCACCGCGAAGTTGGTTACCAGCGCGGGCGGGATGTTGGGAGTGCGCAGGATGACGCGGTCGCCCTCGTTGACTCCGAGCCCGCGCAGCGCGTTGCCCAGCTTGTTGGACTGGGCAAGCAACTGCGCGTACGTGATTCGCTGATCGTCGAACAGTATGGCCGCGCGGTCGCCCCGGCCGGCCGCGACCTGTTTGTCCAGCAACTCCTCGGTCGGATTCAGCCGGTCGGGGTACGACGCAAACTCCGGCAGCGTGTAGATCCGCGAAGGCCAGAGCTCGCGAGGAGGCAGGTGCTTGTGGTCCGACATTCTTTCCTCCTCGTTAACGCGCCCCTACGGCGGCGCCTTTGCGTTCCGCGACCAGGTCTTCCAGCGCCTGCTCCACCCGGATGGTGCCGCGTTTGGCATCGGTCCGGGGGAAGGCCTGCGTCGGATAGCGGTCGCCTTCGAACACCAGCAGGGCGGGTACGTTGGTCCCGAAATCATCCACCAGCGCGCCCTTGGCGCCGAAGACCGGCCGGACGGTTGCGTCCGGACCGCTCACCGACTTGTGATAGATCGGGAACCGATCTTTCACCGTGGACACGTCAATGGCCTTGGCGTCCATACCTGCCGCCTGTAGTGCCTTGACCAGTTCCAAGGCTTTGTTGTTGTCGCAAGGGAACAGCTCGCCGGGTTTCTGTTTGCTGCTGTAGTAAAACTCGGCGCGCTTGGCCCCCTTGGCGGCGGTGGCAGTGGCGGCAGCCGTCGCGGCCACCGGGTCCGGCGGCACGTAGGCCTTCCCGCTATCCTGAAAGACATCGCACTCCGACCAGCCCTGTAGCGTGATGGCCAACGTGAACGGCCATTCCCGCTTAGTGCACTTGCCGAGGTACGCCTTCTGAATATTGGGATCCAATGCCGGGCGCATATGGGTACAGCGGACGCAGAGCGACTTATCGTTATAGAACATATGCCCTCCGTTTCTCACTTCGCCCCGGCAACCATGAATTTTGCGAGGCTGCCGACGAGATCGTTTTTGGTAAGTGGATAGCCCGCGATGACGTTACCGCGGACGTTCCGCTTAATGGGTTTGGGTTTGCAGATGGATTCCTTCTGCGCTTTGGGAGCGGGACGGGTTAGCCCCGGACCGGAAATACCCTCGTAGGCCTGTGTCTCGGCGAAACCGGGCAGCAGGTCGGCTTTACCCGACGCCTCTGCCGGCTCGCTGACGCAGGTTCCGTTGGAGGTCTCCAGCCGCCAGATCTTCTTGCACCCGGCGCACTGGGTCGTCCCCTTAAAGTTCCAGAAGGGGTAGGGATCCAGGAAATTCTTAGTCTTACAGCTCGGGCAAGTTAGCAGCATGGTGCCTCCTCAGATGCACTCCTGGTCTTCCAGCCGCTTGATGTCTGAAGGACTCAAGCCGGCCAGTTTGCCCAGGATGTATTCGTTGTCTGCGCCTACGGGTTTCATGGCCCATTTCGTGCGAGGCGGAGTTGCCGACATCTTGTACCCCGGCCCCTGGTGCAGCAGATCTCCGTAGTAAGGGTCATCTATCCAACGAACCGCCCCGCGTTGCTGCCAATGAGGATTGGTAGCAACCTCTTTGGAGTTCCAGACGGGCTGATTGTTGATGTTGGCTTTGTCGAGAATGTTGGCGACGTCTTCCTTGGTCTTGTCCGCCGCCCACTTCTCCAGGTACGGGTAGATCTCCATCTGCGATTCCGCCTTCACGCGCACTTCCGCCTTGCCAAACTTGGCGGCAAAGTTGCCGTCGCCAATCGTCTTGCAAAGACGCGCGAAGTCTTCGTCGCTGTATGCGCTCACCAGGATGTAGCCTTCCTCGTTCTCCTGCGGGTTCTCGGAGTTCGCGTAGGAACTCTTGCCGCACTTGATGATCCCGTGCACGCAGAGCTGAGTGTCCCAAGTGCCCCAGCGCTCGCGAGTGATGCCATGACGCCCGTAGAGCGGCAGGGCATACTCCAGTTGCCGGGTTACGCCGTGCACCTGCGAATACTCCATGAAGGTGCCCTCGCCGGAGATCTTGTCGCGGTAGTAGAGCGCAGCCAGGATCTGGACGGCGCCCATCATCCCGCCCCAATAGTCGGCGAGCCAGATGGTGTGCTTGGCGGGCGAGCCTCCCTGGAACTCGGCTTTGCCGGTCATGCCGAAGTTGCCGCCCTGGGACTGCCCGAGGATGTCGTACGAAGCGCGCACGCGCCCCGGACCCCATCCCCCGAAACCGCCCAGCCATTGGTAAATCAGGCGCGGATTGATCGCCCTCAACTGCCGGGCGCCGATGGTCCAGCGGTCGAAGGTGCCGGGGCGATAGTTCTCGACGAAGACGTCGGATTTCGCCGCCAGCTTCTTCACCAGGGCCTGCCCTTCCGGCCGGTGGAAGTCGATGGAGGTAAAATATTCGTTGCAATTCGCTCCCACGAAGCCTAGGCCGGTGCCGCGCTCGGGAACGTATTTCGAGAGCGGGTAAAGGAATGGTTCGTTGAACGGCGTGGTGTGGCGCATGGCCTCACCTCGCCGGGGAGCCTCGATCTTGATGACCTCGGCGCCCAGTTCCGCCAGATACGAGGCGCAGGACGGACCCAGAATGTACTGCGTACAGGAAAGCACGCGGATGCCCTTGAGTGCTTCAGGCTTGGCGAACTCGCCCTTCGGGTCGAAGGTCTTGCGGCAAAACTCCTCGAAACTGATTTGCGGGGCATTGGAAACAGCGGTATCAGTTGCCATGTTTATCCTCCGCCTCAAATGACGTTCGCCTTTTGAAGCCGCGTGAAGTCTTCACTGGTGAAGCCGAGCAGCCGGCGATAAGTGTCCTGGTTGTCGTACCCGGTGGGGCGCCCCATCCATTTCAGCCGGCCCGGTGTCTTCTCTTGCTGGAACGGTGTGGTGCCGTACAGGATTTTCCCGTAGTGCGGCGACTCGGTCTCCGCCACGTGGCCGCGGTACTTGAAGTGCGGGTACTCGGCCACTTCGTTGACGTAGAGCACGCCGCCGCTGGCGACCTGCTGCTTGGAGAGTTTCTTTTCCGCGTCGGCGCGCGAGTTGTCCTTAAGCCATTCGCCCAGCATGGTGTAGGTCTTGATCTGCTGGTTCATGGCCAACCGGTCCGCCACTTCCCTCAGGTGCGGATCGCCCAGGATGTCGTCTTCGACTTTGGGATACTCGTCGCCGACCACACGCCAGATGCGGTACCACAACCGATCGTGGCCGCCGCCCACCATCATGTAGCCGTCCTTGCAAGGATTGACGGCATAAATGTTGATGGCCAGGTCCCAGTTGCCGAAGCGCGGCCGGATGCTGCCATCCATCCCGTACCAGGCCCAGGAATAGTCGAGGATGCGGATGACCGCCTCCGCCGCCGTGGCTTCCACGAATTGCCCCTCGCCGGAAACCATTTCGCGGTAGTACAGCGCGGTCAGGATTCCCATGGCGGCCTGGGTGCCACCGACGTGGTCACACATCCAAAGCGCCGAGCGCATCGGGGTGCCGCCGAACTCCTTGGGATCGCCGGTGCCGTGGCAGAAGCCGCAGGCGGCTTGCGCCGTCGGGTCCAGCATGCCCGGTTTGTCCTTGTGCGGACCCCATTGGCCGAGCTGGCCCACCCAGCAGTAGATCAGCCTGGGGTTGATCTCCTTCAATTGCCGGTAGCCGATTCCCAGGCTGTCGCGATGTCCCGGCGGATCGTTTTCAATGATGACGTCCGTATGCACGGCCATCTTCTTGAAAATCTCGCGCCCTTCCTCCGTCTCCAGGTTGAGCGTGATCGACATCTTGTTGCGCATTTCATGCAGGAAGTGCGCCCCCACCGGCTCGCCCGACTCCTTGTCGGTGAACATGTACTCTTTCCGTCCGAAAGGAGTCAGCTTGCGCATCGGGTCGCCGCCCGGCGGTTCTACCTGGATGACCTCCGCACCCAGCTCCGCCAGCAAGGAAGAGCACCAGTGCCCGATCATCATGCGCGTGCTGGTGTCATAGACCCGCAGGCGCGATAGCGCCTCCGGCTTTTCAAAGGCATGCGATTGACGACAAATCGATTCAAGATACAGTGGATAATCCTTCGCCTGATCGCTCAAACCGGCGTAGACCTCCTCCGGTTTGGGGATCGGCACAGCCGGCCAGGGTGTCACTTTATCGCTACTCATTCCCTATTCTCCTCGGCGTCCTTGCATCTCATCCGCGCAGACGCGTTGTGGCCCGAATTACCTTGACTGGCGTTCCTTAAAGAATTCCCATGATCTTACTCGCCAGTTTCTTCCCTTACTCCCGACTCGCATGGCCCCGTTTCCGTTCACCACCATCACCAGCTCAAACGCGCCGCCAACTGCAGGCGCCGCGTCGCTCCCGCCGCGTTGTACAAACCGAAGCTGGAGCTGGAGATGGTCCGCCAGTTGTCGCTCTGGGCGGTCAGGAACGGAACGTTAAACACGTTGTAGGCTTCCGCCCGCAGTTGCAGCGTCAGCGGCGCCGATCCCAGCCAACCGCCCTCGGTCAGCGTGGTCTCTTTGAACAGCGACCAGTCGAAGTTGGGCAGGTGGTTCATGCGGATGGTGTTGCGCCCGCACGTCCCGTCGTTCCCCAAGAGCGGCTGCGAGAATCCGTGGGTTGCGCTCGGATCGCCAAATCGGAACGAGGCGTTGGCGGCGCAGTTGGCGCGCGTGTTGTCGGCGCCGGTAGGAATCAGGTTGCCGTCCAGGTTGACGTCGGCGATGCCCAGCCGCGCGCCCGCCAGCAAGGTCGCCGGGATGCCCGTCTGCCACAGGTTCACCGACTGGAAACTCCAGCCGTCCAACAGCTTCTTCGAGACTCCCCGGAAGTTATGAAAGAACGGAACCCGCCACAGGCCCGTCACCAGCACGCGGTGCGCGATATCGAAGTTCGACACCGCGCGCTCCGCCTGCGGACGGTTCGTGTTCTGCGCGAAGCTGTTGTCATTCGCCTGCGCGGTCGGGCTGAAGTCGGACGCGTCGTCAATTGACTTCGACCAGGTGTACGAAGCCTGGAACTGCAGCCCGTGGGACATCGCTTTCTTCCATTCCACCTGCAGCGCGTGATAGATCGAGCTTCCGCCCGCCTCGTGCAGGTTCACCTGGTCGAAGCGCGGGTCCAGCCTCCAGTTTGGCGCGCCACCCGCCAGCACACCGTTCTCGGATCCCGCGGCCGCCTGGAATTGCGCCAGCCGCGCCGCTTCGTCGGCCGTGCTGGTGGCCGGCGCGGGACGCTGCAGCAGCGGATTGATCGCCACCAGCCGTGTCAACTGCGTGCCCTTGGTGCCCACGTAGGCGATGGTGACCACCGAGTTTGCCGGCATCTGCCGCTCAATGCCGAAGCTGAATTGCTGCACGTAGGGATTGGCGAGCTTGGGATCGCTCGTGGTAACGCTCTTGAAATTCGTCAGTTGGCCGAACCCGCCGAGCTGCGCTTGCGTCTGCGCCTGGATCAGAGCCGTGCCGTTCAGCAGACTCTGAAAACTGTTGCCGCCCGCGATCTGGCAAGTCGGCGCCGACACGCATGCCAGGCTGGGGCTGTAATTGAACGGCGGCACCGCCCGCGACGCCGCCAGCGGGCTGAAGGTGAATGAGTCCCAGTAAATTCCGTAGCCGCCGCGGATCACCAACTTGCCGGCATGCGGGTTCCAGGCAAAGCCGACGCGGGGCGCGATGTTGAACGGGTTGGCTGCAACCGCGTCGCCACCAAGCCGGAAACTCCCCAGCGGGCCCGCTCCCGCCACCCCGATCGTGCCCGTGCTCCGCGGATCCAGGATCGAGGTGTTCGCGCCCGCGTCGCTGAGCGCGCCCTGCACTTCCCAGCGCAAGCCCGCGTTCAGCGTCAGCGTCGGCCGCACCTTCCAGTCGTCCTGGACAAAAAATCCGTACAGGCCGGTGCGGAATCCGCGGTTGGTGTTGCCAAATAGCTGCGTCCACGCGCTCGGCTGGCCGGCCAGGAACTGGCTCAACGATGCGAACGTGAACACGCCCCGGCTGTTGGTCGCGTTGATGGAGTTGTCCTGGATCTTGCGCAGGTCCACTCCCACCCGCGTCACATGCCGCCCCCGCAGGTGGCTGAGGACGTCATTGATCTGGAACACGTTGAACACCCGGCTTGCCGGGACCGACTGCAGCGCGCCGAAATTCACCAGCCCGCTGATCTGGAATCGCGCCGTCTCCAGACCGTTCTGCGGCGATCCCTGGCCAATGGCGCGCCCGTAGGCCAGCCGCAGCTCGTTGACCGTTTTCGGGCTGAATACATAGGTATCGCTCAGATTGGCGTTGCGCAGTTCAAACACGTCGTCCACGTCAAAGCCGCGCAGCGTGTTCTGCGAAGGAAACCGCGCCACGAAGGAAGCCGTGCCCTGCAAATAGCGCGCCGAGATCCGGTGCGCGTCGCTCACCTGGTGGTCCGCCTTGGCGACAAACTGGTAGTTGTCCACCGGCGAAGGCACCTGCACCGCCACCGTGCCCAGGTCGGGATTGCTCTTCGGGTCAGGTCCGGTTGCCGCCGGAACGAACCGGTTCAGTAGGTCGAGAGCCAGGGGATTCGTGCCGGGCCGGTTTGGATCGCGCGCCAACGCGCTGGGTACGCTGGCCAGCGTGGTGAAACTTCCGCCGCGCGTTTTCCGCCCTTCGTATCCCGCAAAGACGAACGTCCGGTTCTTGATGATCGGACCGCCCGCCGTTATGCCGTAGATGTTCTGCTTGTTGGGGGAGGGCTTGCCCGTCTGGTCGAAGTAGTCGCGCGCATTCCACGCGTCGTTCTGCACGAAGTCGTAGGCGGTGCCGTGCAGGTAATTGGTCCCGCTCTTGGTGACCATGATCACCTGCGCGTTCGATTTCACGCCGTATTCCGCCGAAAAATTGCTGGTCAGGATCTTCAGCTCTTGCAGCATGTCCGGCGTGATCGCCTGCATGCCGGGTGCGAAGCCGCCGGCTTCCCAGTCGTTGGCGTCGGTGTAGTCAAGTTGCACCGAGGTGGCGCGCGCCCGCCCGCCATTGGCGGCGATCAGACCCGACTGCACCCCCAGCACGATCACGAACGAGCCTCCGCCTCCGAAGGTCGAGCCTCCGCGTGGGTTGTTGGTCGGCGATATTCCCGTTCCGAGCTGGACCGTGGAAATCATGTTGCGGGCGATGCTGGGCAGGTTCGCGAGCTCGGCTTCGCTGCGCGTGATGTCGCGCTGCGCATCGGAGGAAGTCGTTGCTGCCGCCTCACTGGCCGTGACCTCGATCGTGGTGTGCGTTTCGCCCACCGGCAGGGCCAGGTTCCGCGTCACCGTCTGGTCGCTGCTGATCGCTACCTCCACCGAACGCTTGGCCAGGCGCGGAGCTTCCGCGGAGAGGATGTACCGGCCGGGCGGGAGCGCGAAAAATACGAAGTAACCGTCGCGCTGCGTCACAAACGTGCTGCTGGCATTGGTGGCGAGATTCACCAGCCGGACCACGGCGCCGGCCAGGACCGCGCCCGTCGGATCCATCACCGTGCCTTCCACCCGTCCTACCGTATATTGCGCCCATGCGCATGGCAGGCAGGAGAGAATCACCAACACCAGCGTCGTCGCCCTCGGTGTCGCCGCTCGTAGGTGTCGTAGCACGAAGATATCTCCAAACTGGAGGCTAGCGGGTCTTGCGACCCGCCAGCCCACCCAGATTCATGACCACTTAGCAGTTGGTGCCCCACATCTGCCCGAAGTTGGCAGATGCGTGTCTTCCCCGTTCAGCCTCGAGCGGGCGCAGGCGCAGCCTTGAGTTCTGCTTCAGCCGGAACTGCGGGACGCTTGGCGAGCAGTTCGCATACCAGCGCCACCGCTGCCATGCCGGCCGCTGCATAGAACGGAGACTTGAAGCTCTTGCTTGAAGCCAACAGCTTCGCCCCGATCATGGGGCCGAGGACACCTGCGCAGCCCCAGGCGGTGAACAGCATGCCGTAGTTGATGCCCGCGTTCTTGGTGCCCCAGAAGTCGGAAGCGGCAGAGCCGTTGACCGACAACTGCGTCCCGTAGCACCAATAAATGACGAAGATCGCCACGAACAGCAGCGCCACGTTGCCGCCCACCGCGTACAGGATGGGCATGGCCACCATGGAAATGGCGATCATCAGGCGCAGCACGTTGATGCGGCCGATGGCGTCCGACATCCAGCCGGACAGAATACGTCCGGCAGCGTTGCCTACGGCGGCCACGATGAACGCCGTACCCGCCAACCCTGCGACCACCTTGGGATCCATGCCGGTGCCCTTCAGGCTTGTAACAAAGAAAGGCACCAACTGGCTGATCACCATCAAACCAGCCGAGCAGCCCAGCGCGTACGCCAACCACATGAAGTAGAAGGCCGGGGTGCGCAAGGTCTCTGCCGGCGTGAACTCATGCGTCGTGGCGGCAGCCTTCGCCGTCGCGGGTGCCGGAGTCCAGCCTGCCGGACGGTAGCCGACGGGCGGATTCTTCAGCAAGAACGCCCCAATCATGGTCATGACGAAGAAAACCACTCCCAGGATCTGGAACGTCGGCCGCCAGCCATAGGCGGGGATGAGATAGTTCAGCGCCAATTTCCCGAAGATGGCCGAGCCGCCGCCGTAGCCGGCCACTGCCAGGCCGACTGCCAAGCCGCGCCGATCGGGGAACCACTTGGCCATGACCGGGATGGGTGTCGCGTAGCCAAAACCGTTGCCCAGCCCGCCGATGACACCGAACGAAATGTACAGGGCGGTCAGGCTGTGGGCATAGGCGGACGTGAAGAAGCCGATGCTCACCAGAATGCCGCCGATGGCGGAACAGATGAACGGTCCCTTCTTGTCCTGAATGCGCCCGGCGACGATGAAGGTCAGGGCGAAGACTACGACTGCGATGGTAAAGGTTAGCGCGTAAGCGGTCGGGGCATAACCCTTAAATTCTGCGTCCTTCTGAAACTGTGGGACAAACAGGCTCCAAGCGTATAGCGAGCCGAGGGCGAGGTTCATGGAAAGCCCGCCCACCACGCGCCACCACCGGCTGATTTGAGTATCCTGCGACATTGCGGTTGCCATAGCTGAATCTCCTTCGTGAATTGCTACGGGTCACGAGCCTGGGCCTAACGATCAGTCCGTCCGCCCTCTCGCCCGGCACTCGCCGGCTTGTCGACGGGACCAGGACCCCTATCGAACGTTCGCTCGGATTCGGCTGTGCCTCGGCCGCGCTGCCTGGGGGCAGCGGGCTGGGTGGCTTACCTTATCGGGCGTGGCGTATGCGCAGCGCGCACAGGAAGTCTTCGTCCTCGACGGTCTACCCCTGGGGCCTCGGCGATCCCCGCCCTCTGCATTCCGCTCCGCAAGCCATTCACGAACCGCGCTTCCGACCGCGCATCGCAAACGACCGTGCTTCCCGGGTTGCAGCGGGACAACATCGCCATCAGCTCCCAAACCGTTTTCTTTTCGCCTGAAATCCCCCGTACCGCTCGGAATGCCGCGGCGACGCGTCATCCCCGGGCTTTCAGCTGACAGGCCTGGTACTGCTTGAGGTCGGACTAGGGAACGGTGTTTTTACCAGCGCTTCGCAGCCGGAGGATTGTTGGGGCCAAGTCTTCCGTCTGCCTCGGGCGCTGCATCTTCGAGATCACGATACGAACGTTCACTCGAGGATGGGACGCGATACTCTACGAAGATGAAGCACTCGTCAGTGATCTACATCACTCTCCTGTGTGACACACATGCCCTGCCCCCGGTGCCTCCTGCCCCTGCGGAAGCGGATGGAATCACGGTCAGGATGCATTGGCCGCCTCGGGGTGGCCTCGCCCCACCGCGCCGCGGGCACGGCAGGCTCCGCCTGGGCAAGCGCCGCGCAGCGGCATTTCGGCCACTGCTGAGACTGCCGGAGGTGATCGGGGTCACTCCCGTGAGGTGATCGGGGAAGGCGTTTTACCGGCCGGCCAATCGCTGCAGCGCAGCTTTGTTGCGGATCAATAATACCGAGCCCTCCAGCACCGCCACCCCCATGGCCCGGAACTCCACCAGCTTGCGCCACACGGTTTCGCGCGACATCCCGATCGCTTCCGCGATCTCCTTGTGGGTGAATGGCAGATGCACCCGGATGCCGGCGCGCGTCCCGGTGCCGATCACGGATGCTTCCAGCAGCAGCCGCGCCAGTTTTTGGCTGGACGAGTGCGCCGCGTTCACCGAGCGCAGGATGCTGTACGCATCGCTGCAATACCGGCTCAGAAATTGCGCCGCCTGCCAGCAGACTTCGTCGTTCTCCGCCAGCAAGCGCAAGAAATCGTCGGCTTTCACGAACACGATGTGCGACGGCTGCACCGTTTCCGCGTTGAACTCTTGCGGCGTCCCGCCGAGGCACGCGTGCAACCCCAGCACCTCTCCCGGACCGGCGAGCTTCACCACCATGGACGTGCCGTTGGCGCCATCGGTGCACAGCTTCACCTTGCCGGCGCACACGATGTGAATGCCCGCCGGCTTCTGCCCGGCGGCGAACAACACGGTCGCCTTGGGAAAGACGTTGGCCAGCTTCAGACTGTCAAGAACGGGGAGCAGCGAATGCGAGAGCGAACAGAAGAAGTTGTCTTTACGCAACTTACATGTGACGCAGCTTTCGACGAGCTCCAGACCGTAGGGAGTACGCATAACTACCTCCCCGGCACGGTCGGACGAGCCGGTCACCTGTTGGTAGCTTGACGGCCGCTACCCTACCACAGGAAAAACCCCCGTGCAAAAAAAAATTTTCCGGAGCCCACCCGGCGCATCCTCCGTCGCTGTGCTTGCCTCGAAAATGAGCGGAAGGCGAAACGCGCATCGCCCTTCGCCTTCCGCTCGCCAGGGCCGGAAAAATTATGGCCGGATTTGCGCTCCGACCGTCAGCACCGGGCATGGCGCTTCGCAGACCACGCGATACGCCACTCCTCCTCCCAGGTGCTTGGTCAGCGCGGCCGGCCGCTTGACCCCGAGCACGATCATGTCCACGTCCTGAGCGGCGGCCGCCAGAATGGTTTCCACCGGCGGGCCGAACTGCACCAGGAATTCCGGCTCGTGCCACAACGCGGTGTCCCGCGGCACCAGATCGCGGAGTTGTTGCTTGTCGTCGGCAACCTCTACGTCTGGGCGGATCACCGGCAAGCTGCCGGGCACTGGTTCGGGCAAAGCCACTCCGGGTTCGTGGGCGACGTGCAGCATGGTGAGGCGGGCGTGATTCTCCTCCGCCAGCGACAGCGCATACGGCACGCCGTGCGCCGACTCCGGGCCGAAGTCGGTGGCGTACAGGATGTGCTGCAGCTTGGCTTCCCCCGCGCCGCGCGTCACGTGTGGACCGACGGTGAGGACCGGGCATAACGCCGAGCGGAAGGCTTCCTCCGCCACCGAGCCCAGCAGGAACTTCCCGATCCCGCTGCGCCCTTGCGTCCCCAGCACAATCAGGTCAATCTTCTCGGCGATTGCCAGATCGGCCAGCACCTGGGCGACCTCACCTTCCTCAATCGTTTCCGTATGCCTGATGCCCCGGAATGCTTCGCTCGCAACCATCTTCGCGAGCCTTTGTTGGGCGCTGCGCCGGATCCGGTCAGGGTCCGGGTCGGGCGATTCCACGAAGGGCATTTCCGGCAGCACATGCACCATGTGCAGCGTGCTCCC